>CATJCJ010000474.1 GCA_949738935.1 uncultured Eubacteriales bacterium
TAAATCTATAAAAGCATATAGAATTGATTTAAGACAATTTTCACAGCAACATATGAAAACAATAACAGACATTAATTCTGATATGTTAGAAAAATATATTGCTATTCTAAATAAAACCTACAAACCTAAAACAGTTAAAAGAAAAATTGCATCCTTAAAAGCATTTTTTAGCTATTTAGAATATAAAGATTACATTGAAAAAAATCCTTTTAATAAAGTAAAAACAAAATTTCGTGAACCTATTATTCTTCCAAAAACAATCCCCCTTTATACAGTAGAAACTTTTTTAACTACCATATATAAACAACAAAAAGAAGCAACTACTATTTATCAAAAAAGAAACGCACTGCGGGATACGGCTGTTATTGAACTTCTATTTGCTACTGGATTACGAATTTCTGAGCTATGTTCCTTAAGAAAAAATGATATTGATTTATTTGACCAAACTGTTTTGGTGTACGGAAAAGGCTCTAAAGAAAGACGAATACAAATAGGAAATGATGATGTTATAAAAATATTAAAAGAATATAAAAAAGAATATGAAGCAGAAATTGAAAACTGTAACTATTTTTTTGCAAATCAATCTGGAAAAAAATTATCAGACCAATCAATAAGAAGAATGATTAATAAATACTCTTCTATTGCAGCCATTGATTTACATATCACACCTCATATGTTTCGACATACTTTTGCAACAAGTCTTTTAGAGGCAGACGTTGATATTCGTTATATTCAGGAAATGTTGGGACATAGTTCTATTAATATCACACAAATATATACTCATGTAGCTGTGTCAAAACAGCGTGATATATTGATAAATAAACATCCAAGAAAGAATTTTCATATATAACTTATAAAAAACAAACTGTCAATAAAGAAGTTGAGGGTTTGTTTTTTATTTATATTGTAATTGTGATTGATAATTAAAAGTTATCCATTATTTTTTGATAAAAAACATTTCTTTTTTGTTCTGAAACTTTTTAAACTGCATAAAATATATTTTGGGGAGAAGATATATGAAATATTATATAATATGTGATTATCGTGAAAATTTAACAAATTATGCTCAAAATAAGAATGATATATATAATGATCATCCTAGTTATAAAAACATTGAGGAAATAATCAGTGCAATCAATTCACAAGGCTATGACTGTGAATATTTTGGAGGCATACCTGAATTGATACATGCCATAGATCAACATAAAGTACTCCATAATTGTGCTTTCTTAAATTTTACAGACGGAATGGATCAGAATTACAGCAGAGTGCAAGCACCTGTGCTTTTAGATATACTTAACATTCCTTACAGTGGTTCAGATGTTTTTACATCAGTGTTAATGAATAACAAACATTTCTGTAAACAGGCTTTATTGAAAAATGACATTACTATGCCGAGATCTTGTTTGGTAAATACACTTATTCCATTAGAACCAAAAGAATTGAAAAATTGGAAATACCCTTTGTTTGTTAAGCCTAATTGTGAAGGATCCTCCATAGGAATTTCCTCAAAAAATGTTTGTCATAACATAGAGGAAGTAAAAAACAAAGTCAGTGAGCTGATGAGCATATTTAATGAACTGATTATAGAAGAATATGTTCATGGAATAGATATAACAAATTATATTATAGGAAATAATCAAACTTATTATATTAATGATGTCATTATGGCGGAGTTATCAGATAAATCTCCATATGCCGTCTATGGACTAAAAGAAAAACACAATAAACTAAGAACTTTATTTTATAATGAAGAAAAAATTCCTGTTGAAATAATTAAAAATATTCAACAGCAATCGCTTAAAATCGTAAAGCTCCTTGGAGCAAAAGATATCTGTCGTATCGATTATCGATTAGATATGACTACCCAAAAGTTCAATTTTATTGAAGCCAACTCTGCACCACGTTTTAGTAGCACAAGTGAAATTGGTTTTATCGCTCAAAAACGAAACATAACATTTGCAAAAATGATTGCATATTATCTGCAAACATTTACCGACAGAATCAACAAGTCATAATGTTGTAAAAAATTTGTATATCATCATAAAATCAACACTAGTTATTGATGATTATTTAATCGTGAGCATATATCAAAAACCATGGGTCAAAATCTAAAACTTGCTGATATTGAGCGGCAGGTTTACTGATATTAACTTCTTTTATTTGATTAGTAAGCATATAATATCTCCATTCACTACTGCTTTTAGAAATATATGACTTTGCTTTTTTATAAAATACATTTTCCATTATATGATTTTCTAAGTATGAGCTTGCAATGGCTAAATTTATATAAACTTTTCGATTAACTATTGGATCAACCACATTATTCACTTTCATATAATTTTCCAAAAAACTGTAATAATATTTACAGCTTCTTTTATCTTTTAAATACAATGCACAAATCATTAAATGGGTATTCAAAACCAATTCACCATAACTAGTCCGATTCCAAAATGCTGCTTCTAACAGAATTTCTTTTGCTGCTTTAAACTTCCTTTTTATCATAAAACATACTGCCAAATTATTTGCCGCATAAGAATATTCGTGAATTTTTAATTTTTTAATAGTCTTACTTGCTTCTCTAAATTGCTCTTCTCCCTCTTGTATTTGATTCAACTTAACCAAAACAAAGCCCTTTGTTGTTTTTAAATAAGCTTTTTCAAGTTCATCATTCAATATTGCGTCTGCTTCATTTAAAATTTCCAATGCCGATATATCATCATAAAAATTTTGGCATCCACGCATTGTATTTGCCCACTCTATGGGAAAAGATTCCTTATACGAATTATTGATTTTTTGAAAAATTGTTTTTGCATCCTCTAATTTTTCTGGAATTTCTATGCAATACATGTGAAGGACATTTAGAGCCTGAATGTATTCTCTGCTCTCCTCGCTCACTTCTTTTAACGCGAATTGTAAACAAGTAACAGCTTTTTTTGTGTCTCCTATATTATTATAAGCTTTTCCTAAATAAAAATAATAATTATATTTCCATTTTTTAAAGCGTAATTCATCAAAGCAAATTAATTCAAACTGCTTTATTGCAGTCTGATAATTACCAGTCTCGTATGATGTTATTGCTAATAATAAGATTTTTATGGAAGACAGCTTATTATATGCATT
Organism: uncultured Eubacteriales bacterium; assembly: GCA_949738935.1. Lineage (GTDB taxonomy): Bacteria > Bacillota > Clostridia > Lachnospirales > CAG-274 > MGBC114079. The sequence continues at coordinate 3,124 of CATJCJ010000474.1, forward strand.
ACGCAAACAATTGAATACTCTATATGCATCATAAAAGAGACCTTCTTTATATAGCTTTTTTCCATATTTAAAATTTATAAGATGCCAATTAGTAATATTTGCAACATATGCATGATGACAAATCAACTCTTCCCTTGCCGGATAATCATCATTTTGCAATAAAAATTCATATGCATACTGTGAAAACAGATTTTTTAAAGCCGAATTATTAAAAATATCCATTAGCTCTATGTAATCCTGATCATGAGCAGCTGAAACCATGTTATTATTTTCATAAATCAATATTCTGTTATCAATTAATCCTAATAGTACTTCACCAAATTTGGTCTCATTATATCCCTGATATAAAAAATTCTTCTTGGAAATATATAACGCCAGCTCTTTTATATAATGTGCTGGTGTTTGAACATTTAAGCAAAGATAAGAAAAAATGACCCATTTTTGCTCAGAGCGAAAATCTGTCTCGTTAAATTTTAAATAGTCTTCCTGAAGTATTGACCAAAGTATATTTTTATTTATAATCGCTTTTTTAGTATTAGAAATGACAACTCCATTTTTTTCTAATAATTTACTTATAACAGTGGAGAGTTTTTTAGGGCTTCCATTACATTTATTATAAATATAATGGATCTCTTTTTCTGTAAAGTCCTTCATAAAGAAAATTGGATTTAAAATCTGATAAAAATAACTAGGTTTTTCCAGTTTATCAATTTTAATTCCAGTAAATGGTAAGTTATGAAAAATTTCCTCTCTCAATTCACTTTTCAAATCCTCAGTAGTTGTAATAATGCATGATTTGAAGTTGTTTTCCTTTATAAAATTTTTAATAATTCTCAAAAAAATTTGTGCTATATCTATATTACATCTAGAAAAATTATCAATGCACAGACAAAGCCTTTTTTTCTCTATAATTAGTGTAATATAATCATTAATTAGATCAATTGAACTTTTTCTTTCATCAGAAAAAGTTACAGCAGAATTACCCGCATCTAATATGATAGATACTATATTACTAATTTTAGGGAATACTTCTGATGTTATCTTACTCATCTTTTGATATGTACTATTATAAAAATGTTTATATTTATTTTTGACTGATGACAAAAAGTCTTCATCACAATGTTTTTGTAACTCTACAATAAATTCCGAAATAATATCAACCGAATTCTTGTCCTTCTTTATATCCAAATAGCATAATTCAAATTTATTTTGATGATTTATACCATAATGAAAAAACTCCGTTTTACCAAATCCTCTGTCACCCCTTATCCATAAAGAAATACTATTCGTATCTGATATAAAATCTTTTAGAGCATTCCGTTCGTTTTCACGGTTGACAAAATAAAAATCAAATAATTCTGTAGTATTCATAAAATTCTCCTATTACAAATATGACAGCATCAAACTTAATATCAGAAAGTAGACTTTTTATAGCCCCTTTGACATTGTCATAAGTACAAGAGTATTGCAAAGCATACAATATTTTTTCACTATATAATTTTATATTTGCAATTTGTTGGATAACTTTTAATTATCTGTTATAATTCTATCATAACCCTTTATAAAATTCTACCATTTTTTACAAACTTTTACATTTTTTCTATTTACAAATATCCAAAAATAAATTTCCCCTTCATTCCCCAATAAAACCCCTTCCACATTATAACAAACAATCATAACTGAATCTCTTTAATAACAGGATATCTGGAAATATGAATCCTATAATCAGCTACCTTCATATCCTCCCACTGTTTATCTGTAAACTGTATTTTAGGAATTGTAAAAACCAGACATATCTCTTTACTATCGCCAATATTATTATGTGTTTTTATCAGTTCTTCAGGTGAATTAAAATAAGAAAAGCGTTCA
>CATJCJ010000475.1 GCA_949738935.1 uncultured Eubacteriales bacterium
CCAATTTTGAGGATTAAGATTATATTTTTTTTTAAAACATCTTCTGCTTTTTTGTTGGATTTCTTCCGTGTTTCATTATTTATTTTCCTCCCTGTAACCCGCAATCAATACATCTCATCTTTAAGCCCCAAAAGGTAATCCGCCGAACAGCCAACCGTCTTACAGATTGAATAAAGTTCAAGAATCCCCGGAGGTATCTCTCCGTTTACTATTTTTCGTATATAATTTTTTTCGCTTTCATCCCAAAGCAGATAAAACTCTTTTCTCATTACCTCACAAATATCCTCAAAAGTTGCCCCGTTCTCTTTCATTGCCTCCCTGAGCCTGTCCGCTCTGAATCCTTTAAATTCATTCATTATTTTTCATCCTTTCCGCTTTTTCTCGGCTCTTTGCCAAAAAGCCCACTGAAATCTGTAATAATCAATTTTCCGCATAAACTTCCTTAAATTTTCTGTTTTACCGCCTTTAATAACTTTTAAATTCAATATACCATCAGCTATAACAGCAATATGATTGCATTATTTCAAAAAAGAGGAATTGCCTCATCTTCTTCCTTATTATTAAATATTTCCTCAGATATTCCCGTTTTGGGAGTAAAAATTCTGTTTTGAGTATATCTTTCCGCTTTTCTCACTTCTCCAAGCAGCTTCTCAATACCTTTTATAACATTTTTATTTTCCTCTATCCAAGAGACAACAGAATTTGTTTGTACCACATAATCTTTCGCTTTTCTTCTTTTTACGCGTATATCTTTCAATTTATCACACAATACACTCATTTCAGATTGTTCTATATCTTTAAGCTCAATGATATGTAAGATATCCTGCGTCTCATCGTTAGCGTCCTGTTCAACAGATAATGAGACATTATGCTGCCGCTCAACTTCCCTTAATAGAGATAAAAAACTTTCAATACCCTTGCTTACCTGTTTTTCATATAAACTTACCTGTATTATCTCACTCATTATTTTTCCTCCTCAATTATGACACTTTCAAAAACAGCAATCTGAATGTTTCTCTGCCTTTTGGAGTAATAGGCGTTTGAGTTCCGCTCCAGTTGGTTTTCTCATTGAAACATTCCTTGACCTCAAAAAGCCCGTTATTTTTATCAGCGTAAGGCATAAGTTTACCTTTCTTATCACGATAGATATATTTTTTGTCAATCAGGAAATTTATAAAATCCTTTTCTTTAACCTCAAGCTGTTTAGCTGTTTCTCTAAAACTTGTCAGAAGATTTCTGTCAACCAGTTCATCAAAATAATCCGCTTTCGGCTGCATAATTTGTTTATCCACCGTTAATTTGGAATTAACCGCCCGCAAGGCTTTATTTTTGTCCCTCTCATCTTTCAGAGCATTGCAAAGTTTAATCATCATATCGGGATTGAGAATCACTTCTTCAAGTTTATCCGGTGTCATATATGTCCCGTGTTTTCGTATTGATGGAAGCACCTCACTTGTTACCCATTTACGGAATGGTTTCGCTTCTTCCTTGTCGGAGCGGAGGATTACACTGTATAATCCGCTTTCGTTGACACAAATCATTTCAAGCATTTTTTCTTTACTTTGCGGGTGGGGTAACTCTAAGTTAGACACCTCATCAGCTTCAAGTCTTTCAGCTACTCTTGATTGATTTGTTAAATTCAATACACCACAAACATCTCTCAGCACCCACCAGGTAACACCATCTTTTTCAACCGTTCGTATCTCTTTACCCTTGTAATCAAAAATTTGTAAATTCTTCATATGTACTACCCTCCATTTAATAAATTTTCATCATTTTGAATAAATTGTTTTCAAAATTTACTTAACAATCTAACCATAAACACAATCACAAAAACCGTCCCGATTGCCGTCCAATCCGTATATACCATTTTAAACTCCCTGACCATTATAAGGATTATCTGTTTTAGACCGTAATTCCTGACCTCTGAGTTTTCTGAATATATTTAAAATGTCATTACATATATCCCATTTTTGAGCCTTTGCCTGGTTTTTTTTACACATAAATCATCTCACCGCCTCACTTAAACATTTCTAAACGCTTATTTTATCCTTATCGGTCAAATCATCGCAAACAGCGGCAAACCTTAGAAAATCGTCATACAAACAGTCATATCTTTTTTTCTGATATTCCTCAGAGCCATCCGATTCCAATATCAATTCCTTATATTTTTTATTGTTCCGCAAATTGTTTACCCATTTGCTGAACTCAATTTTTTTCCCTGATTTTATGTTTTCAGATTTTATTTGATTATACAATCTTACAATCTGAGGAATAATCACACTGTCAACCTTTTTAAAATCAATTTTGGAAATCAGCTCCATACTTTGCTCAATAAATCCTTTTTGCTGACTGTCCGAAAATGTACTCATATAACTAATAAGCTCTTTGTTATTTTTATAGTTGCCCATCATATATCCTCC
>CATJCJ010000476.1 GCA_949738935.1 uncultured Eubacteriales bacterium
CAAGATAACTTCAAATTATTAAAAAAATATACAATATAATAAAAAAACAATTAAAATTATGAAGTAAAATCAATAAAAATAAACAGTGTAAGATTTTAAAGCAGTCAAATTTATGGTCATTAAACGGAGAGGGGATAACTTTTATGTCAAGAAAAGGTGAAAATATTTATAAGCGAAAAGACGGCCGCTGGGAAGGCAGATATAAATGTGGTTTTGATAAAAACGGCAAAACAAAGTATAAATCTGTGTATTCCAGAACTTATAAAGATTGTAAAGAAAAATTAAATTGTGTTAAAAGCACACATAAAAAAGAAAACAAAGATATAAAAGTATTTCTGACGGTAAAAGAACTTCTGGATGAATGGCTAAAAAATGTTATCTTGAAAGTGAAAAAATCTACTGTTAATACTTATACAATAATTATAAGAAATCATATATTGCCTGTTATGGCTCAAATTTCTCTTTATAAAATAACACCGGCATTTTTGAATAATTTTGTAACAGAAAAACTTAATAACGGCAGATTAGACGGAAAAGGCGGCTTATCACCCAAAACAGTGCAAAATATTGTTGGTGTGTTGAAATCCGCTTTTAAATATGCTGAAAAAATTTATGGTATAAAAAATCCCGCAAATTTTATCACAATACCAAAGTCAAATAAAAATGAAACAGAAACTTTAACGGATTTGGAAACAAAGACAATAAAGGAATATTGCCAACATAATTATGATTATTTCGCTCTTATCTATGATTTATGTATTTCAACAGGTATTAGAATAGGTGAGCTTTGTGCGTTGCAATGTAATGATATTGACTTTGAAAACAGGATTTTAACAGTAAGAAAAACTGTACAAAGAATAAAAAATGACGATAATTTTTCCAAAAGCAAAACAAAGGTTATTATAGACTTGCCTAAAACAAAAAACTCATTAAGAAAAATACCTTTACCGGAAAAATTATTGAAAAAATTAAAGGATTTTGTTTCGTCAAAAAAAAGTGATGATTTTATTTTTTCCGCTGACGGTAAAAAACCTCTTGATGTAAGAACGGTACAAAAGAAATTTACCTCTGTATTAAATAAATGTGGTATGAGGAAAGTGAAATTTCATATCCTCCGTCACACTTTTGCTACAAAATGGGTAGATTCTGGTTTTGATATAAAAAGTCTAAGCGAAATATTGGGACATTCAAATGTTAATATTACGCTTACTTTATATGTTCATTCTTCTGTTGAAATGAAACGCAGACAGATAAATGAATTGTATGCGGCTTAAAATTTTAGACCGTCAAAATTTTCGTCATTGTTTTGGATTTTTTTGAGATAACTGCGGGTATTAGCTTTAGAATTCGTAAAGTGACATATTTTACGAACCTTTTATTCCAGACTATGTATTAATATTTTTGACAGAAGACAAAGTTATTATTCAATAATATTTGTGAGAAAAAGAAGGTGATAGCGATAATTTAAAAAGCAATGTTAATTTTTAAGTTTAGGAGGGTGAAGATTATGAAAAGATTTATAAGTATTATTACGGTATTATGTATGTTTTCATCATCGGTTGTTTTTTCGGCTCCAGAAGGAGTGCAGGAAAATAGCAGCGGAAAACAGACAAAAGTAATGGTTGCTGACAATTTTGATGAGTTTTCTGATTTTTCCTCACAGCTTATCGCTCTTGACGATTCTGACAGTTTCTCAACGGGACTGACTATTACAGCCGGCAAACCTGTTGTTTCGGAAAAAGCAGAGGATAACCAACAAATTGAAAGACCACCTGCCGAGGAAGTTGACGGGGTCATTATGGCTCCTCTTAGAGCTATTGCCGAAGAAGCGGGAGCGAATGCGGTTTATGACAGCACCGCAAAAAATATTACGGTAGAAAAGGAAAACACACAAATTGTTATTACACCAAAGGAAAATACTATACAAGTTGACAATGAAGAAGTTGAAGTATCTAAGGCTCCGTATATTGATAACGGAAACACAATGGTTCCCGTTACTGATATTGCTGAAAGTATCGGCTTTGAGGTTGAGGAAAATAACGATGGCTCAATTTATCTCTCAAGAGATTATCAGACAAAAAGAATTATTGTAAAATCAACTGAAGACATTAACGAGTATTACGGCGCCGTAAGTGTTATAAAAGGATATGACGACTTATATATTTTACAGTATGAAACGGAAGAAGAAGCTAAAGAGGCTGTTTCAAAATATTCGGCAAATCCATCTGTTGAATACGCTGAGCCTGATAAAGTTGTCAGCTTAGACATTGGAGAACCTGATATTTCAGATGAAAATGGGATTTCAGAAGATTATAGGGATTCGGGAGTTAAATATATAGAGATTGATGAAGATTTTATAAATTCTCTGTCTCCGGAAGAAGCGGAATTTTATAGAGCGGCAAAAGAAGAAAATACATCTGTGATGGAAAACTCCTCAGTGTTCGCAGCAGAAAGTTCAGCAAGCGGGCATAAATCCTGGGGTGCTGATAAAATGCAGGTTGATACTTTTAACAACAATTTAGAGCAAAGTCAAAGTGGAAAAAACCTGCCGGAAGTTATTGTGGGTGTTCTTGACACAGGTATTGATTCGGACCACGAATTTTTAAAAGACAGAATAATAGATAATGATAAAAATTACACAACAGATACAGAATATACAAATACAAACACAAAGAGTTCTGAAGATGGACACGGACATGGAACTCATGTTTCCGGAACTATTATTGATTTAACCTTAGATAATGTAAAGGTTATGCCTTTTAAGGTTATGAGCGATGCTGGGAAAGGAACAGATATTTCAGTATATAATGGAATGATTGCTGCAATTAACAATGACGTTGATGTTATAAATATGAGTTTAGGAGGCAAAGGAAAATCTTCACATGAAGAAGCGGCAGTATTAAAAGCATATGAAGCCGGAATACCTGTTATTGTGGCTGCCGGAAATGAAACTGACGACGCTTCAAAATATACACCGGCTTGTATAAATGAAGCGATTACTGTTTCCGCTTTAGACAGTAATGGAAAATTTGCCTCTTTTTCAAATTTTGGAGAAAAAATAGACGTTTCCGCACCAGGAGTAAGCATAAACAGCGCAAAAAGGGGAGGAGGATATATTTCTGCAGATGGTACGTCAATGGCGGCTCCTCATGTAAGTGCAGCGGCGGCAATGCTTAAATCATATCAAAAAGATATGTCTGTAAAAAGAATTGAGGAAATATTAAAACAAAGCGCCGATGATCTTGGTAGCGCCGGATGGGATAAAGATTTTGGCGAAGGTATGGTTAATCTTGGAAACGCATGGGAAAATATTGACGTTGAAAGTATTCCAGCTCCTAAGTTTGATAGAAAAGGTGGAGAGTTTACAGGAAGTTTTGAGCTGACTTTAAGCTGTACAGATACAGACGCGAAAATTTATTATACCACAGACGGAACTGCTCCTACAGAAGCGTCAAATCTTTATACCTCTCCGATAACTATTGATAACAGCGTTGCTATAACAGCGGTTGCATATAAAAATGGTAAAAAGAGCGCCGCTAAAGTTGAAAAATTTTATCTTGACGGATATGATTTAGATGAAAATTACAGTCTTACATCTAAATCAGGCAAATACTACTTATATAAATATAGAGGCTATCTTGATACTGTAAAAATACCAAAAACAGTAAAAAGCGGCAATAAAGAAAGAGAAATTGTGGGAATATACAGTTCTGCATTCAGTGATTCAACCTCTGAAAAGGTTATTATACCAGAAACTATTACTGATGTCGATTCAAGAGCATTTATGTATTCAAATATAAATGAAATTGAAGTTGTTAATAATCATTCGATATATTCCTCAAAAGACGGAGTTCTTCTCAGCGAAAATAATAAAAATTTAGTCGCTTATCCTCCGGCAAAAGAAACCACAAGCTATAGTATACCTAACGGAACAAAGCGTATAGAAGACAATGCATTTATATATTGCACTAATTTAAACTATATAAATATTCCGGCAAGCGTTGAATATATAGCGGAAGGTAATCCTTTTAAATATTGTAATGCTCTTTACGGTATAAATGTAAACAGCGAAAATAATAATTTTTGTGATGTTAATGGAGTTCTTTATAGCAGTAATATGAAAAAGCTTGTTATGTGTCCTCTTAATAAATTGGTTAATTCTAATATGTTGGATCACAACAAATATAGTTTTAATATACCTGGAAACGTTGTTGAAATAGGAGCCTATGCACTTTATGGCGCTAAATTTTTAAGATATGGTATATCACGCTCAAGTATAGAAAGAATAACTGTTCCTGATTCTGTTACTACTATAGGAGATTATGCATTTTATGGTTGTTCTTTAAAAAATAATCTGATAATTCCCAAAAGTGTTACCACTATAGGAGACTATGCATTTGCTTATGTGGATGCTCCTGATATAGATTTTAAAGGAAATATTACAAATTTGGCAAACGGTGCCTTTTACTATAGCAATATAAAGTCTGTTGATTTACCGAATAGTCTTAGCAGTATAGGAAGTCACGCATTTTATCGTACCAAGTTAGAAAGCATAGTTATACCTGAAAATGTAAACACTATTAGTTATAATGCATTTTATAACTCTTCATCTTTAAAAAGCGCATATTTTGAAGGAAACGCACCGGCTTCATTCGGCAGTGGTGTTTTTAACAGCTGTGCTGAAGATTTTATGATATATTACTATAAGGGTGCTGAAGGATTTTCATCTACCAATAAAAAATGGAAAAATTATAATATTACTGAACTTGATAGAAATAAAATAAAAACAATTACTTTTGTTTATGATGATAACGTAATTGAAACAAAAAGTTATCATCAAGGAGAAATTATAGGTACTCTGGATAATATGCCAAAGGTAGAAGGAAGAATATTTGACGGCTGGTATAAAGAAGAGGATTTGCTAAATAAATTTGCTGCAAATACACCTATTGATGATACGGAAACAATAACTTTATACGCAAAATATGTTACATTTTTAGATGATAGTGATTTTGTTGTTTCAGACACCGGCGTTATAACAAAATATAATGGCGGTAAAAAAGACATTTTTATACCTACAATTTTGAATGGCATAAAAGTTAAAAAAATTGACAGCTATGTATTTTCAGGAAAGCCTATCGAAATTTTGGATATTGATGAAGGTATTACGAGTATCGGATATATGTCTTTTGTTAACTGCTATAATTTAACCAATATAAATATACCTTATGTGGAAAGGTTGGATAATTATTGTTTTGCAGGTTGTTCTAATTTAGAGCAAATTGAATTGCCAGAATGCCTTAGTTATGTACAAAGTGGTATGTTTGTTAACTGTAGAAATTTAAAAAATATTAATGTAGCCAAAGGCAATACAAAATATACATCTGATAATGGTATTGTATATAATGCTGATAGAACCGAAATTATACAATATCCTACGGGAAAAGAAGATTCAGAATTTACTGTTCCGGAAGGAATTGAAAAAATAGGTGATGAGGCCTTTAGAAGTTGCAGTAATCTGGAAAATATAATTTTGCCTCAAAGTCTTAAAAAAATTGGAGATTGGTCTTTCAGAGATGGAAATTTGGCTGGATTACCTTTTAACCCAATAAGTTCATCTGCAAAAGATGTTTGTAAAATTAAAAGTATAGTTATACCTAAGAATGTAACTGATATTGGTACTGCTGCATTTAATAGTATAAGTTCTCTTGAAAAAGTATATTTTGAGGGTGATGAACCGACTGAATTTAGTGACAGTGCTTTTGAAGGTTGCGCAAATGATTTCAAAATCTATTATTATGAAGGTACTGAATGGCCCGGAATTTCTGGTGGCTACTGGAATGGTTACCCTATAGAGATGATTCCAATGGGGCAAACAAATCCACCAACAGAAGAAAGCACAATGGAAAGTACGACAGAAGATGCGACAGAAGCTCCAACGGAAGAAACTTCATATTCTGATGAAAGCGATTTTGAAATTGACGAAAACGGCGTTATAACAAAATATAAAGGTACGGCAGAAAATGTTGTTATTCCACCAGTAATTGATAGAAAAAATGTTACAGAACTAGGTGTGTACTCTTTTTGGGGAAATAAAACAATAAAAACTGTTATTATTCCAAAAAGCGTTGTAAAAATTTCTCATCATGCCTTTATTTATTGCGAAAACTTAATAAGTATAAATGTTGACGATAATAATAAAAATTATGCAGACATAGATGGAGTATTATTTAATAAAGATAAAACATTAATTTTAATATATCCAGATGGATTGAAAAATACGTCATATTCAATACCTTCAGGAGTCAAAAGCATAGGTGATGCTACATTTGATGATTGTTATAATTTAACAAATATAGAAATTCCGGACAGTGTAACTTATATAGGGATGGCAGCATTTGATGATTGTAAAAATTTAACAAATATAGAAATTCCATTTGGAGTCAAAACAATAATGAATACCACTTTTTGGGGTTGTACAAGTTTGACCAATGTGAAAATACCAAATAGTGTTACAACGATTAGAAATGCGTTTGAGAACTGTGATAGTTTAACAAGCATAGAAATTCCAGAAAGTGTAACATCTTTATGGGGAGGAACCAACAATACATCATTTATGAGGTGTAAAAATTTAAAAAATGTGTATTTTAAAGGGAATGCTCCAACAGGTGGCACAGGTATATTTTATAATTGTAATCCTGACCTTACATTATATTATTATGAAGGAGCGACTGGCTTTACAACTCCAACTTGGAATGGCTATAAAACAGAGATGCTTACAGATAAAATAAACACCGATATTACTAATGTAGCCAGTGTGGGCAGTGTTCCATACACTGGAGAACCAATCATCGGCTATACTGGAACCCCAAAAAGCAACTATACCGGCGAATACGAGATAACATATAGCGGAAGAAATTCCACTGAATATAGCGGAACGACAGCGCCAATTAATGTCGGTGACTACATCGTAAAAATCAAAATTCCTGATGGACAGAGATACAAAGGAGAAGTTTCCTTTGATTTCAGCATAGTAAAATCAGGAACAGAATTTGAGAATTTAACCGTATATAATCAAGATAACGTACAGACGAAAAAATTTATTTACGGTGACAAAATCTCAGTCAAAGCGAAACCACAGGCAACGGGAACAGTGGCTGACGTAGGAACACTTAGCTTCGTACCGCCAAAATCAAAACAAATGGCACTTTTTGCAGGTAATAAACCGATTTCCGGAGCGACTCTTCCGGCGGACGACGGGGTTTACACAATGACTGTCGATACAAGATTGGATTGTTTTGCAATCGGTGAAAATGTTATTTCCGCAAAATATGTCGGTGATGAAAATATGGCTGATTACAAAGAAGACGTTACTGTTGTGATAAACAAAAAGGATGTTATATTGGCAGGCGTTACTGCTGAAAATGCTGTATATGACGGAACAGCACAAAAAGGATATATCGGCGAACCAAAAAGCAGTTTGTATACAGGTGAATATGATATAACTTATGCCGGAAGAAATAATACACAGTATAGCGGTGTTGAGGCTCCGATAAGTGTCGGCGATTATACCGTAACATTTACAATTCCGGAAAATGAAAAATATTCAGGCTCTTTGTCAGTGGATTTCAGCATACTGAAACAGAAAACAGAGTTTGCCGGCGGTCTTAAAGTTTACAACAAAGACAAACAGGAAACGAATGAATTTGTTTATGGCGATGTGATTACCATTACTGCAAAACCGCAGGTACAGGCACAAGCTCAAACAGCAGGTGTTATGACGTTCAGCACATTTGGTTTTGCTGAACCCGATGAAAAAGAAATGGCTCTGTTTATGGGCGATAAACAAATTTCAGGGGCGGTAATTCCCGAAAACGGAGTTTATACAATGGAAGTTGACTCAAGAGAAGACTGTTTCGTTATCGGCAGAAATACTATTACGGCTAAATATGTCGGCGATGAAATTATGTCTGATTATGAGGAAACAGCGGTTATCACGATAAACGAAAAAGATTTGGTTATAGGCGGCGTTTCCGCTGCAAATGAAGTATATGACGGAACAGCTAAAAAAGGATATTCCGGAAAGCCAGTAAGCGATTTGTACAAAGGCGAATACAAAATAATGTATACGGGCAGAAACGGTATGGATTATAACAGTGATGAAGCTCCGACAAAAGCCGGAGATTATACGGTAACCTTTACAATACCTGACGGCGGAAAATATACCGGTTCGGTTTCTCTGGATTTCAGCATATTAAAACAGGAAATGAAATTTGACGGAGGTATTAAAGTTTACAACAAGGATAATCCTGAGGCGAAAGCATTTATTTACGGCGATTTGCTTAATGTTGAGGTAAATCCGCAGATAACGGGAAATAATTCGGATAAGCTTGCTTTGTTTGTAAATGACGTTCAAATTCCGGACGTAACTTGTACAGATGAAAACGATATTTATACACTGTCTGTTAATACGAAAAATGAAAGCTTTGCTATCGGTGAAAATAATATTGCCGTTAAATATGTCGGCAGCGACAATATTTCTCCTTATGAGGAACACGCGATTATTATACTTAACAAAAAGAGTACTAATATAGAAGGTGTTAAATCTGTCGATAATATTGCGTATAACGGAATGCCACAGAGCGGTTATTACGGAGAACCAAAAAGCAATGAGTATAATTATAAAGACTATGATATAATTTATGTGGGCAGGAACTCTACGACCTATGATTCTAAAGAAGCTCCTATAGACGTTGGAGATTATAGTGTAGTATTTACAATACCTGATGATAAAAAATATACTGGTTCAACTTCCTTAGATTTTAGTATAGTTGAAGCGGGTAAACCGGAAGAGGATAATACGGAAAATTCAACGGAAACAGGTATAGCAGATTCAACGGAATCTGAAACAGAAACCTCGTCAGAGCAGACTACGGAAAATTCAACAGAAATCTCAACGGAAAACACAACTGAATCAACTGAGGAAAGTTCAACAGAAACATCTACGGAAAATACAACTGAATCAACTGAGGAAAGTTCAACAGAAACATCTACAGAAAACACAACTGAATCGACAAAAAATCCGGTTAAAGATAAAGACGCATTAGACATTATATTTGGAAACGTTGATGGTGATAATATTTTAACTGTTAACGATGCTGTATGCGTACTTCAAAAAGTGTTGGATGGAAATTTTAAATTACCGATTGAGAAAAATAAAAATGTCGATAATTATATGCAGTATGCGGATGTTGACGATAATGGAATTTTAACGGCAGCGGATGCAGCCGCTATTATTCAAAAAGTATTAAACAATAATTTTGTTTTCCTCGCTGAAAAATAGTATAAAAGCCTGCCGCTTTGATTTGCGGCAGGCTTTTATACTATTTTTTCTTTTCTCAATCTATTCTGGAATTGCTGTAATATAAAA
>CATJCJ010000477.1 GCA_949738935.1 uncultured Eubacteriales bacterium
TCCGTCATGATTTATGCCTGCACCGCCAACACGTTCCAGGAAGACCGGGACATGGCGATAGCAAGCGGTATGGATGACTTCCTGACAAAACCGATTGATATCAATATGTTGTTGAAAAAAATAGGTAGAAACCTTTGATTATATAAATAAGATAATAGTATTACGGGCAGCTTTGAGACCAGGGATGCTGCCGATATCCTCTATAGAAGGTTATTTTCAATATGGCCCCTTATTTTTGCACAGTAAAAAATAAGGGGAGCTATCCATATCCTGTCCTTTATTCAAGCATTCGGCAGCACCATTTTCGATGAGAACGGTAACGTCAACTTATTTCTAATTGCAATGGATCCACAGGTAGCACGCCTCACGATTAATGTGAACAATAGTTGATGCTAATAAGTTAACTAATTAATGTGTGCGAGCTCATACGCAAGTTCCAACAAATCTTCCACCTTTTCCAGTACGCTTGGTTCAAATTTTTCCAGTGTGGCTGCAATGCCTTCATCAAATTTTGTATTTCCACGGCCAGTCATAATATAATCTGCGCTTACATCCAATGCATTTGCCAGGTTCACTAAAGTGTTTGCGGAAAAACCTTTCTCATTCCTCTCAATCTCGAATAGAAACTTAGAAGATATATTTGCTAACTCAGCCAAGCGTTCTCTGGAATATCCCCGGTCGAGTCGGAGCTGCATAATACGAAACCCGATCTCTTTGTTTTTTAATCCTTTTTTCATATTCGTGATCTCCTTTAGTAGAAATTGTATACAATAAACTACTTAAAAACAATGTAAAATAATTCTAAACCATCTCACATATTGTTCCACTTCTATTGTACCTTTTCTTCTACTCAGGAATGATTTTATTTACTCAAACGGGTTTTTTACTAACCCAACCTATCCGAACAAGTCTGGATTCACATTTCCGTTTCACTTTGTCCGGCCTTTTACAAAGTTGATGAAATACTCTTTATTTCCGTGTCTCCAGCACTTTGTCCATAAAAGCCTTTTTCATAATCGGACCTATTTCGAGAACATCCTGGATTCCCTTCAAATAAATAAATCGGTTGACGGAATCTACTTTTTTGACA
>CATJCJ010000478.1 GCA_949738935.1 uncultured Eubacteriales bacterium
TAAAAACTGTTATAATTAAATTGGGCAGTCAGTCTGCGGGGGTTCGGTTTCCACTTCCGAAGGGAGGTGGACGCTATGAGTACTTATGAATTTTTATCTCTATTAATAGATTTATCTATGCTTATAGTTGTAATTATAGGCACAAAAAAATAACCACCCCCGCCTGCAAGCTGTGTGGTTATTTTTATATTAAATAATAGCATATAGTGGAAGCCACTCCTCGTGGAGCTGACTGCCTTTTGTGTCATTATAGTAACACTTTTTCAATCAAAAGTCAAGTAACAGTTTTTTACTTTTTTGAAACTGGTATTTATTGTTAAATTTTCTTTTCTTAAAACCTTCAATGTTTTTTCTGACTTTACTATTTTTTTAAAGTATTTGTTAAATTCCTAGAACGTAATAATATTATTAATATAAATAATTTTTATATACAGCCAAGTTTACAATAATTTATAAAAAAGGAGTTATAATATGAGTGAGACATATCCTGACGACTTTATAATGTCCCCAAAGATTGACCTTGTATTTAAAGAGCTTATGACAAACAAAAAGGTGAGAAAAAGACACCGACATAAAAGATACAAAGCTGCAAAACACTAATTTGAGAGTCGTTCACGAAAACGAGAAATTAAGTATACTTGACGTTCGTGTTCTAATGAACGACAACACGGAAATTGATATTGAAATCCAGCTTGCATATTATGGAACGTGGGCGGAAAGAACGACCTTTTACCTCTCCAAAATGCTCGCTGAGCAGACGGGAATAAATTTAACCTACAGCAATATCAAAAAATGTGTTGGAATCAATATACTTGATTTTAATTTTACCAAAGATGACGAGTTCTATAAAACCTACCATATACGGGAGGATAAGACAAACCAAATCTTCACTGATATATTGGAATGGCATATAATAGAATTGCCGAAACTGCCGTCTAAAACAAACGGCACAGCACTTTATAACTGGGCAAAATTTATAAAAGCAGAGAAAAGAGATGAATTAAAAATGCTGGCTGAAAAAGATAAATATATTAACGAGGCTTTTAAGCACCTTGAGATAGTAAGTCAAAACAAAGAAAAACAAATTGAATATACCTCACGTCTAAAGGCTCTTACGGACTATAATTCCATTATGGAAGAACGATTCGAGAAAGGCAGACAAGAGGGCAGGCAGGAGGGCAGACAAGAGGGCAGACAGGAGGGCAGACAAGAACTATTAAAAGAATTAATAAAAATGGGAGTAACTCTGCCTGATGAATTGCTCAGCGACATTAAAAATAAATAACAAAAAAAGGTTAAATTTTATACCAACAAAGTTTAAAATTATCACCATACTAGTATAATATTTAAACCAATATGATTATGACGAAAAAAATATTTTTTTAGAATTAATTGACAGGCAAATAAAAACTGTTATAATTAAATTGGGCAGTCAGTCTGCGGGGGTTCGGTTTCCACTTCCGAAAGGGGGTGGACGCTATGAGCATTTACGAAATTTTCTCTTTATTGATTGAGTTTTTAACGCTTATGGTGACTATTTACCTAGGCACAAAAAAATAACCACCCTCGCCGACCAAGCTTGATGGTGGTTATTTTTATTAAATCATTGTGAAGTTGGAAGCCACTCCAGTGGAGCTGACTGCCTTTTGTGCCATTATAATAACACTTTTTCAATCAAAAGTCAAGTAACAGTTTTTTACTTTCATAATGCTGTTACTTTTTTATTTTTATAATAAGGGAAGTGATAATATGATTAACGCTGCTGTATATATACGAGTATCGACAGACGACCAGACCGAATATTCTCCCGATGCTCAATTAAAGGCGTTACAAGCGTACGCTCATTCCAACGACATGATAATCGCACCAGAGCATATTTTTAAGGACGAGGGAATATCAGGTCGAAAAGCTGAAAAGCGTCCGGGTTTTATGAAAATGATAGCGACAGCAAAACTTAAACCCACCCCTTTTGACGTTATTTTGGTACATAAATTTGACCGTTTCGCAAGAAACAGAGAAGACAGCATTGTCTACAAAGCTATGCTAAGGCGTGATTGCGGAGTAAAAGTGATTTCCATCACAGAACATATTGAGGATGATAAGTTTGCCATCATTCTTGAAAGTATGCTTGAGGCAATGGCTGAATACTACAGCTTAAACTTGTCAGATGAGGTTTTAAAAGGAATGACTGAAAAAGCTCAAAGAGGTGAATATCAATCTAATCCACCTCTTGGATACGAAAAACAACAAAATAGTGATTGCATCACAATAAAAGAAGATGAGCGAAAAACCATAGAATATATTTTCAATGAACGAGCAAACGGAACCCCAACCATAACTATAGCAAAATCATTAAATAAAATGGGCATAAAAACAAGAAAAAACGGCAATTTTAGCAACAGAAGCGTGGAATATATTTTACGAAATCCAATATATAAAGGTTATACACGCTGGACACCCGGCAAAAGAAGCAATTATGATTATGACTATAAAAACAGCATTATTGTAAAAGGAAATTTTGAACCTATTATACCAGAAGAATTATTTAACAAAGTACAGGACTTACTTAACGTATATAAGATGATAACCTCACCTAAGTCAAGACCTTCCTCAGAATACAAACACTGGTTAAGTGGAGTCATAAAATGCTCAGCTTGTGGAGCTTCTCTTGTATCTGGCGGTAGCAATGGAAATTTCCAATGCGGCAATTATTTAAAAGGAAAATGCGATAAATCTCACAGTATAAAAAAACACATTATTGAAAACGTTGTTCTAAATGAGTTGGAAAATCAGCTTAAACTTAATAACTTTATTGACTTTGAGAAAGACATGGTTTGTAAAAGTGACAATACGATAGAAATACAAAATTTAACTATGGCATTAAGTTCTTATAAACAAAAGCTAAAACGAGCAAAGGCAGCATATATTGATGGAATTGATTCTTTGTCAGAATATAAAGAAAACAAAGTTAAACTTGAAAAAGAAATCGAGGAAATTCAAACAGAGCTAAATTCTCTAAAATCAAAAAAATTTAATCCTGAAATCTTTAAAAAAAGCCTTTTATCAGCATATGATATTATTCGCTCTGAGAACGATAATTTAACTAAAAATAAAGCGGTTAAGAGTGTAATCGACTGCATAATTCTAAAAAAACCCGAAAACAAAATAATTTTCAGGTACTGGTATTAATAAAATCAATACCTGAAAAAGTATTTAAATTAAATATATCCTATTACTATATAGACCGCCATTTGGAGAGTATAATGACACAGTAATTACGGCAGCAGCTGAATGCAATTATTATCCAATACAATGGGACGTTGATAGCCTTGACTGGAAAGAATATGGTGCTGAGAAAGAAATAAACCAAGTATTAAACCACAAACACCTAGGAAACGGTTCAATAATACTTTTTCACAACGACGCGAAATACACTCCGGAAGCATTAGGTCCCATAATAAAAGGAATCAAAGAAAAAGGATATGAAATAGTACCAATAGCTGACCTAATATACAAAGATAACTACTATATAGACCACGAAGGCAGACAAATTTCAAACAATAACGCTCCCACAAATAAATAAATATTTCTCTAAGAACCTGTCTAAAACCTAAGAAACGCCGGTTAAAATTTTATTTTTTTGGATATTTTAATAGTTTTTAGACAGACTCTAACACCTACATTTTTATAAAAAAAATTTTCCATGTATAGTCAATTAACTTGAAAATGGAAAAAAGATGAGAGACAAAAATTATTTTCACGAGGCAACAGAAAACAGACATAATCAAAAGCCTACACCAACTAACGACAGTGCGATAAAAAGCATTTTTAACCGCCGAACCTATTCATTTTTAAAGTTAATTGACTATAAAAATTATTATTGCTAAAATATCTCTAATATAGTAAAATACCACTATAGAAAAATTATTTTAATAAACTCAAAAAAGGCGGGATAATATGAATTGGCAGCACTTGTTTTCAAAAAAAATACTTAATAAAGGTTACAATTATTACATCAATAACAATGTAATAGACTTTAACAAAAAAAACGACAAAATTAACGCGACTGTATCAGGAACCGAAAACTATAAAGTTCAAATTACAATTAAAGACAACGTAATAGAGGATATAGAATGTTCTTGTCCTTACGCTGAGAATGAAAATTATTGCAAACATATGGCGGCGGTTTTGTTTACATACGATGATGAAAAAGAAAACCAATCCTCAAACCTTAATAAAAGTTCACAATCTGAAGAAAAAAACAAAATTGAGGAATTGGTCAACTATGCCGATGAACATATTATCCATGAATTTCTCATTGAAATTTTAAAAAACAACAACCGCCTTGCTTTGCAATTTAAAAACGCAATTTCCTCAGATATTTCCAAAGAAGACATAAATCAATACAAAAGATATATAACCGACATTATACATAGCTACATGGGAAGAGATGGCTTTATAGACTATTATGAAGCGTCTTCGTTTATATCAGAAATCGAAGACTTTTTGAAAAATGATATAAACAATATGATTTCCGAAAAACACTATAAAGAGGCGTTTGATATTTCTCTTTACACATTTATCAAAGTCTCAGATGTAGACATTGACGACTCAGACGGCGGTCTCAGCATTATCGGCAATACTTGCTGCGATATATGGGAAAGCATATTAAAAAATTGTGATGAAAAAATCATTGACTACATTTTTAGACAATGCGAAAAAAACCTTGACGGTTCAATAGTAGATTATATGGAAGAATATCTTGAAGCCCTATTCATAAACAACTTTAAAGAAAAAGAATATCTTGAGAAAAAGCTTTTATTCATAGATAAAAAAATACATCAAACTGAACAAAAGAAAGATGATTGGATAAAAAGATACAATCTAAAAAATTGGATTATCATACGCCTCAACATTATGTATGAAATGAGACTTCCTTGGAAAGAACGTGAATCCTACTGCAAAAAATACTGGTATCTTCCCGAAGTCAGAAAATGGTATATGTCAATAATCAGAGAACAAAAAGATTATGATACTCTTATAAATCTTTTATTAGAGAGCTGTGAGCTTGACAAAGATTCTCATGGACTTATACTCAATTACAAAACTGAGCTGAAAGACTTATACAAACTAACAGAAAAAAAAGAAGAATATCTAAAAACATTATGGGAACTTATTTTAGAATATGACAAAGGTTGCTTTAACACATATCTGGAATTAAAAGAGCAATACTCTCCCAAGCAATGGGAAACCGAGCGAGAAAAAATATTCACCGTCACTTCAAACAAAGACAGCCTTGCTATGTTTTACAACGAGGAAAACCTCTATAACCGCCTCAAAGATATTGCAGTCAATTCTTACAATCTCAATTTAATGCGCAAATACAAAGATGTAATGATTAAACACTATCCCCAGGAAATTTTAGACAAATACGCAAAAGAAGTTGAAGACGGCGCCGTTGAAACGTCAAGCAGAAGTCACTACAAAGAGTTAGTCTCCATACTTCGGGAAATGCAGCAGTTTCCAAACGGAAAAGACCGTGTCAAAAAAATTGCCGGTCATTGGAAAGAGGCCTACAAAAAGCGTCCCGCAATGATGGACGAACTAAGCAAATTAAATTTATAATTTTTATTTTATTTTTTTCGGTGCTCTGTCCTAAAACCATGAAACTCCGCCTTAAAACCATTAAAACCATTAAAACCATGGGACTCTGTCCCATACCCTGCAAGCCCTTTGAAAAGGGCTTGACCCTAAACTTTAAAAAGGACGCCGTTTCCGGCGTCCTCTTTTAGTAGTTATTATATTATATCATTATCAAAAATTGAGTGAGATTAAGCCGCCGCGTCAACAGCGTCTTCAACAGCCTCAACAGCGTCAGAAGCGGCAGTTTCAACATCAACTTCCGCCTCATCTTCAACAGGCGCCTCTGTCTCTGCCGGAGCCTCAGTCTCCTCAGGAACAGCCGTTTCTATAGAAGTTTCTTCCGCCTCTGTTGTTGCCTCAGTAACCTCTTCCGCTTCTGTAGAAACTTCTGTTGTTGTTTCAACAGCTTCTTCTTTCTCAGCCCCCGCTAAATCAACAACAGCCTCTTCAGCGCTTGCCAAAACTGTTGAAGCAACGTCTTCAGCGTCAGTCTCCTCATCATCCTCAGCAAGAGCAACAGCAGCTGCCTCAGGAGTAGCAACAGCCTCTACATCAGCTTTAAGAAGGTCAACAATACCATCAATATTTTGAGCCTTAATATTACCCGCTACAAGGCTTGCAGCCAATTTTGCTCCATCTTTGCTCAAATGAGTTCTGTCCTTAGTACCGACAATACCGCCATCATTTGCGTGAAGAGCACTTGCGTCACCATTAGCAGCAATATAATCAGTCCAAGCTTTATCTGACATATCTGTAAGATTAATATAAGGAATATTTGCGTAAGTTGCCAAATTCTTTATTGCATCTCTATAATTCACTCCCGCATATTTTACATTTCCATTATCATCTACACTTTTTTTGCCTCTAAATGGTTCAAAATTTTCCAAAACTCCATTTTTCCAACCTGCTGCTGTGTGCTCTTTTAAACTTGTAGCGTTAATATTTTTATATTTACCGCTCTTAATTTGTTCCGTTGCTTCTGCATCACTATATTTGTCACCTTTTCCACGAACAACAGGACTTACCAAAATAGGAGTAGCCTCTGCGTCTTTTGCTACTTTAATATAATTCTTATACAAAAGTGCCTCAAAAGAAGGAGCCTTTCCTCCGGCGATACAGCTATCTGACGGAATTCCCTCTAAAGCAGCCAATCCCTCAACAGTAACATATGTCTTGCCAGCCTTACAAGCTGCTTGCCATCCCGGCAAATTTGCCATCGATGAAATACCTCCGTTTGCGTCTGTTTTACCATAATTTCCGTCAATCACCAAAGCACCATTATCAACTTTAACAGGGCATTTCTCATCATTATGACCAAATTGAATCAAGACATAATCGCCTTTTTTAATATGGTTTTCAAAGTATTGATAATTACTTTCACCATATTTAGAATAATACTGACTATCTTTAGAATTTTTATAATTTACAAAATCTCTTGAGCTTCTTCCGCTTATAGCGATATTCTCAATATTTACCTTGCTTGTATCAAAATACTGGTCAAGAGCCATTCCCCAGCCATTTCTAAAATTATAATTCTCAGAATTTTCAGTTGTATAATTACAAACAGTAGAGTCACCTAAAACCCAAAGAGTAGGTTTACTATCATCGCTTCCGCTTCCGCCGCTTGTAGTTTCTTCAGTACCCTCAGTAGTAGCTTCTGTACTTTGGTCTCCCGCTGTTGTCGATTCTGAGCTCTGGTCTCCCGCTGTTGTCGATTCTGAGCTCTGGTCTCCCGCTGTTGTCGATTCTGAACTTTGGTCAGGAGCTGTTGTAGTCACTTCCGGTTTTTTATCAGCGTCCTTAGAGAATGTCCAGTCACCCTGGCTCATAGCCGCTTTCAAAATTTCAGCCGCGTCATAAGCTGTAACTTTTGAGTCACCGTTAACGTCAGCCATTCTAATCTGAGCTGGTGTCAAATTATGAGCTTTTTTATTAAGAACATAATTCAACACCTCTGAGGCATCATTTGCTAAAATAACGCCGTTTCCGTCAACATCACCAAGCTTGTCGTATACAGGAGCTGATGTTGTGTTTTCTGTACTTTGGTCTCCCGCTGTTGTGTTTTCTGTACTTTGGTCTCCCGCTGTTGTTGTTTGCTCAGCCGCCGCTGTTGTTGTTTGCTCAGCCGCCGCTGTTGTTGTCTCAATCGGAGCCGCTGTTGTTTGTTCTGGAGCTTCTGTTGTTGCCTCTGTTGATGATGTATCATCAGATGAACCACCGCTGCCTGCTTTAAAAGTTACTCCATAAACTTTTATTTTAGAACCGCCTACAGCTATATAATAGGTATTTCCTGCTTTAACACCAAATTTGACATCTGTTCTTTTATTATCATTTGCTCCTATACTTAAACTTGAGTCATTTATCACATTTACAGCACTCAAATAACCAGCGTCAGCATAACCCATAATAACCGCGCCTTCGCCAATACCATTACATACGCTTGTAACCTTAGCATTATCAGCAGTTCCACCGCCTTTTACAGTTGAAATATCAATTGTAACGGTTCCATCTTCCGCGGGCTCAAATTTAGCGTATGATTTACCGGTAGTGGTTATCACACCTGTCTTCCTATCTACAGTTCCATTAGTAGCTTCAATTTGAATATATGCACTGCTGTTATCTGCGTTAAAACCCACTCCACCCTCATTTTTGAGAGTAAATGTTGATTCACCAATCTTAGCGACAGCGTCTGTTGCAGTAAAAGTCCAGCTAAGACCCGCGACAGTTGTGGTACCACTGGTATAATTCGTCTCAGTTGCTCCTGTTGCAAAAGTTTGAGTTATGCCACATGATAAACACATAGTCATCGCAATCATGAAAGCAACAACTCGCCTAAATAAATTAGGTTTAAATTTGATTTTTTCCATTATTTTTTTCCTCCTTTTTTAATATATAATTTACAAAAAATAATATTAAGCAATATATCCGTTTTATGAACTTATGTAATAATTTATTAGGCCAAATTATAAAAAGTGTCCAATAAACAGATAATTGCTTAAGTATAGTATAATACAATTTTACTCTTTTTGTCAAGAGCCTGAGTTGTTTTTTAATACTTAAGCTCCGGAAAAATATACTTCCTAAAATATCCTCTGTCTTAATAAACTTAGACATGTTTTATAAAAACTTTGTAACATCTACCCTTTCGGGACAGCGTTTCAAGGGGTCCGGGGAAAATCGCAATCCCCCGGCGCTTTTGGTACTTTCCCCGTAGAAAAGTACAAGAACAAACTTAATTTTAGACAAAAAAATATATTTCCTAAAATATTTCCCTCCTAATAATAAAAGCTTTGTAAAAACTTCCCTTTCGGGACAGCGTTTCAAGGGGTCCGGGGAAAATCGCAATCCCCCGGCGCTTTTGGTACTTTTCCCGCGGAAAAGTA
>CATJCJ010000479.1 GCA_949738935.1 uncultured Eubacteriales bacterium
AGTTTCCCTTAAATCAAGTATACCGTTTATTGACTGTTCTCCTTTTAGTGTATATTTATTGTCAAAGTTATAAAGCAATGAAAATATAATATATGGAATAATTACAGCTAGTAAAACTATTATAATTTTCTTTTTCTCCATATTAAATGCAACGCTCCTACTATTAAAATTATGAGTATAGTAAAAATAATTTTATTTTTTATTTTATTATCGGTGTTATTGTCAGGAATTGCATATTCTCCGGTTTTATCAGCGTTAAATTTTTTCGGTTTATTATTTTTATCAAGCATAACTATTTTTGAGCCTTCTATTTTCTCAACCGGTTTGTCATTTACACTTACATTTATATTTACCTTATTTTCTTTTTTCTCTATAGAAACAGCGATTAAATCATCTTTTTCTATTTTGTTTTCTTTTATAAATTTTGACGGTATCTCAAGAGAAACACCTTGTTTTTCAAATGTGATAGTACTTCCCTGGACATTTGCCTGCTCAATAAGACGTTTTCCCGACAGAACTGTTTTTTTAGGAGTTATTTCCTCATCTGCTTCTGAATCAGAGCTAACGATATAATAACTTTCTTTATCTGTATACGATGTCGTAATTTCAATATTTTTTTCAAAAACTTCTTCAGTTGTTGTTTCAGTAAGTTTTTCGGTTTCTACAAGCGTTTTGGTTAAATTATCAGATACTTGATATTCAGTAAAAACTGTTTCAGATGTTTTTTCGTTTGAATTCTCACTTGTAATCTCGAATATTTTTTGGGGAATATTTTTCTTCGTATCTTTTGGTATTTTTCTTTTTAAGACTGAACCTTGCTTTTGAGAATGAGTGAAGACAGGCAGTTCTATTTCCTTATTGTCACCTAAGTCTCTGTCCCCTCCTATATAGAATTTTCTTATATCATTTTCTTCATTTGTTTCAATGTTTAAATATCCATATATTTTATTTTTATATTTTAATCGAAATATGTACTCTGTATTAGGTTCAAGAGTGTAAAATAAAATATAGAAGCAAGTGTCAAGAATCATAGTTATTTTATCAGCGTTACGCCATACGCCGCCGCCATCAGTAGAATACTCAATAATAATATTTTCATAATCCTCAATTTCTTTCAGCCATGTACACCCTATCTGATATGGTGTTTTCTCTATATAATCCATATAAATATCATCTGTTTTCATTACATAAAACTTTTGTGTTATATACTTACTTTTGTCATCTTTCGGAATAATACCATCAGGAATAACAAATTCGCCTTTCATATATATTTCACCCACAGTATTTGTATTCGGAATATCTGTCCAGACAACAGGACAATAAAACCAATCCCCATGCTCTGTTAAAAAAGAAAAAGTATTATTTTGGTTAATATAATCCATTAAATTACAGCCATAAGGAACAAGAAGTGTATAGTCAGCAAGTCCATAAACAGAGGCATACTCAGTACTTATATCTGTATCATAAATAAGCAGCGGCATTTTAACGATAGGAGGAAGTCCTGATGTAAACTCAATGCCGTCAGGTGGGATAATCCTTCCATATACTTCAATTCTTCCTTCCTTTGATGTATCAATATTATCAGTGTTTTCCCAATTTATTTTACATTCCTTAAATTCATTTTTTCCCATTTGTACAAATACAGTTTCGGGAAATTTTATATATGAAATATTATTTAATTCGATGTTTTTCGAAGAATCAACTATAATATTATTTTTACGAACAAATTTAAGATAATAATCCGCATCATTTTTTACTATATTAATAATTTCAACCTGTCTGTTTATAGTAACGGCAGATTCTGAAGTAATTTCATCATTTGTATTTTGTCTTATTTCTAAAGTCATTGCGTTTATGGGCGAAACTATTATTATAAAAATCAATAATGATATAATAAATTTTTTAATCATATCTCACCTACATTTAATTTATATTTTAAATAACACTTTTTAATATCAAGTTTATGGCGCTTTCTTATAGGTATAACCTCTCCATTATCTAATATAAAATCATTTTCGGTTACATTTGCTATATGCTCCATATTTATTAATACCCCTCTAAAACACTCAATAAATGATGGATATTTAAGAAGCTTACTCGAATAATCCACAAATTTTCCTTTTACAGGAAAAGTATCATTAAAAAGATGTATATTTACATTACGAGTAACGATGTCTATATACAGAATACTATTTAAAGCAATATTTATATTTGTTTTATACGATATTAAGCTAACATTTAAACTGTCTTTGCTTTCTTTATATTTAATATTGTTAAATATAGAGTTGATTTTATCACTTGAAATCGGTTTTATAATGTATGAATAGGCTTTTACCTCATAACTTTCAGAGGCAAAGTTATTACTTTCAGTACTAAATATAATTTTACAGTTTTTATCAGATGAAAATATTTTTCTCGCTGTATCTATTCCTGAAATTTCTTTCATATAAATGTCAATAAAAGCAATATCATATTTTCCCTCCGAAAAATATCTCAAAAAACTTTCGCCGTCATAATAACAGTCAATATCAACTTTTTCATTTGAGTCATTAAAATATTTTTTTATTGTACTTTTTAATTTATTATTATCTGATTTTAAATCATCCACTATAGCGATTCTCATATTATACATCTCCGATTTTTGTTAAAGTTATTTGGTAATTGAAAAAATATCTTTTTAAAGCAGTATTTATAGATATAAATTAATTATATCGTATATTGAACATGAACTAACTCATTCATCAGTGCTAAAATATATAAATAAAGTAATTACAGAAACAAGTTTATGTTAGTTTTAATTGCATATTGATATTCTGCCCATCTCCTATGGTTTGTATAGAAGTATATGTTTCTATTTTCAATACCTCTAATGATTTAAGTACTAAAGAGCTAATTAATATATTTATTGTACCATACACAAAAAATAAATACAAGAAAAGAACATAATTTTTGCAGGAATTATATACAGGTTTTGTTAATAATGTGTTACAAGATTTTAAAAAAATTTCTCCATATTTGAGGGAAGAATTGATATAATCAATAGGAGCTTTCCAACTTTTAGACAGGCTTTTTTATAGCAATCCAATAAAAAATTAAACAATATTACAAGAAGCAAACCAGCCTGCGCAATCTAAAGAGCGCACTTTTGAAAAAGTATATTCAACAGCATGCGGCAGAGCCTCAGAATCTCTGACTTTCAATTTTATTAAAATAGATTTTATTTTGAATCGCATCTTCTCAATAGGATTAAAATCCGGGCTGTAAGGCGGTAAGTAAATTATCTTTATTTTTAAATCTTCAATAACTTTTCTGACTTCCTTCGCGTGATGAGTCCGCATATTTCCATAATTACAATATCATTCTCATGAAGAGTCAGAGCGAGTATATTTTTAAGGCAATACTGCATAATTCAATAAAACAGATTTTAGATGATATTTTTCAGTACAAGGAAAAAGCTCGCAAACATAGTCGTAGCCTATGTTAAGAGGTTTTGACAAAGTAATGGAAAATATCAGCAAAATCTGTGAAATTATAATTGTGCGGTATTGCCTTAAGATAATCTATAAACTTGTCTTTGTTTGTCCCTCCTTGATATGTTGTATATATAGTCTGTCCGTTTAATCTTATTGAAGACAAAATTGTTATATTTTTTTACTTACTTAAAGGCACTTTATCAACACAGAGGTTTCCGTCGGCAGAACGTCCGTAAATTCTTGTTAAATCTATATTTATTCCGCTTTCATCAAGAAATACTAAATTATTTTTATCATAGTCCGGCAGCTGCTTAGCCCAGACTTCTCTTTTTTCAGTTACATCGGGGATGTTCACGCTCAGAAGCATACAAAGATTTTTTCTTATATACATATCCCATTTTTGCAGCTGCTTTCCTTACTGTTTCGTTTACAGCTTTAAGACTAAGCTTTTCAATTATTTCATTAATTGTTATATCACGCTGCTCATCAATAAGTTCAAAAATATTTTTTAAATCAGTTTCTGTAATAATTGGCTTTCTCCTGTTGTTATGTGTTTTGAGCTCACATGAACCTGTTCTTTTTTTCTGATTTATTATTCTATTAACACTGTTTATACGTATATTAAAAATTTCTGACAGTTCTTTAGATTTGTATCCTTTTTCGTGTGCATCCACTAATAACTTTCTTTGCTGCTAAGCATTTTTACCATCTCTGCATCTATTTTATAATATTTGTCAAGTGGTATTTTTTTGTGCTTATTCTTTTGTTGGATTGCTATAATTACAAATGAAGGAAAAAAATTAAAAAAATAATAGACCTGTTTAATAACCTTGTCAAAAGCACTAAAGTATGATATAAATGAAGAAATATAATCAATTTTCATTTCAAGAATTAACCTCCATCTTGACTATTGATTACTTACTTGTTTCTTTAACCAGAACTTCGGTTTTGTCCCGAAATTTCCCCCGATTCACATTTAGGTCCCATTTAACAACTTTATTGTATGTCGTGATATCCCCAAACTCATCAATCTTAAGGCCCAACAATGATATTATCACAAATATACTCGCCCAACTCAAGAGAATTGACATTTCCGTTGGCGTTCCTGCACTCATCCATCATCTTCGAAAACTTCGAAATGCCGTTAAACTGCGCCGTATAAGTAAACTCCGTTTATTTCTTTTTTTCTTGTATAAAAATTACTTTTCTTTCCCATTTTAAATACCTCCATAAATTTCAAACAAATTTTTTTAATAAACCTCAGTATAAATAGAAACTCAACAAACAGCAAAAAAGCTGTCAGTGAAACAAAGAAAACTCCTGCTCCATAACAGCCAATAAAATAATATTATCCATAACAATCACACACTTTCAACAGTATAATCAAAGACCTGAAACTCAAATTTCCTGTCACTAGCCTCATTGCTATAAGAAAGTTCGGGATAATTTTTAACTACAGCCTTTGACCTGCCAAATCTCTTACCTATTTTTTTATTTGTTACCCAAACGGAAACAACCCTGCTTTCTTTTGTCGCATTCAGGAGATAACTCTTCTACAGACTTGTAGCCTAAAGTATTATTATAACCGTTCCAAGGGGATTGTTTATAACATTAGTTACAACATCTCCCTCTCCAACTGCGGGTCTAACAAATTCCTCATCTTTTGAACCCGTCGCCATATCCTTACATACACCTGTTATATATAGTAATTAAACATTGATAATAATAAAAGAATGAGAAATAGTTATTATTTAGAAGACTTTAGAAAAAGAACAATAGAATATAGAGAAGAAGGACATACGCTGGAAGAAACAAGCAAAATATTCAAGATATCAATAAAAACAATACACACATAGGAGAAGAAACTTAGAGCCTGTCTAAAAACTATTAAAATATGCAAAAAAATGAATCATTACGCTCCAAAATGATTTTATTTTCGCTGATTTTTTGTGTATATTTTGTTTTTAGACAGGCTTTTTTTAGATTTTAAACAGGTTCTAAGAAGCTTTAAGCTCAAGACGAAGTCTATCCGCGATAAGCGCGATAAATTCAGAATTTGTTGGTTTTCCTTTATGATTATTAATAGTATATCCAAAAAGAGCGTCAATCACATCAACTTTACCCCTGCTCCAAGCAACTTCAATAGCGTGCCTTATAGCTCTCTCAACTCTACTTGGAGTTGTCCCACATTTTTTCGCTATAGATGGATAAAGCTCTTTTGTAATATAATTAAGTACATCAATATCATTAATAGCCATAATTATAGCTTCTCTCATATAATGATATCCTCTTATATGAGCAGGAACACCTATTTCATGAAGAATATTTGTAACTCTTGTCTCAAGGTCTATTTCCGCTTTTTTCGCGAAACTCTCAAAAAGCGGAGACTGGTCAGGATTTACTGAAACTTTTTCTTTAAGCTGACGAATTCTTGAAATAAGCAACTCCATATCAAAAGGTTTCGCGATATAATACTGAGCCCCAAGACTAAAAGCTTTTTGAGTAATTTGTTCTTGAGTAACAGCTGTAAGCATTATACACATAGTTTTATTTTGAACATCATTTAATTTTTCAAGAATACCAATACCATCAAGCTTTGGCATAATACCATCCAAAATAGCGACATCAGGATTATCGCTCAAAATTTTTTCATAAGCTTCCATTCCGTCATAAGCTACACCAACAACCTCCATATCACTTTGTTTTTCAAGAAAATTAGTTACAAGATCACAAAAATCCTTATTATCGTCCGCTATCAACACTTTTAACTTATTTTGTTCCAAATTAATTCCTCCATTATTTTAATATTGTAATTTACTACACAATACAGTACATTTTACCAACAAAGTAATTATAATACATATATTAAAATATTGCAAGAGGTTTTTTATTTTTTACCAGGAAAACCAAATATTGACAAATTGGAATTAGTATATTCTGTAACAAAACTAATATCTTTGCCAAACCATTTTGGAGGAACAAATTCGTTAGCGGCCTCTTCAGAGGGAAATTCCACCTCAACATTTTTAAATCCCAATAATTCTCCCTCATAAATATCCAGTTCAGCGACATAATCACCATATAAAGGTATAAGATATCTTCTTTTAATAATTTCTTTTCCCTCTATTTTTTTCCATAAAAAAGAAAATTGCTCAAAAGAAAGAGGATATTCAAATTCAATTCTTTTAATATATCCTCTTCCCTTAAATGTAAAAACATAATTATCATCCTTTTGACGCAGTCTCAGACAAGGGTCTATACATAAAAAGCCTTGCCTAATAAAACTACTTTCAAATAATTTCAAATCAAAAGGAATATCTTTTACTAAAAACTTTCTCTCAATCTCAATATTTTTTTTATCCATAATTTTATTGTAAAACTTTTTTAAGTTCTCCCACAACATTCATTTCATCGTCACCGTCTGCCATAATAACAATATCCTGACCTTCAAGTATACCAAGAGAAATCATACCCATAATACTTTTAGCGTTAACAATTTTCGTGTCAACTTTAACTTTAATATTGCTTGTAAATTTACTTGCTGTTTGAACAAATAAAGCGGCCGCCCTTGTTTCCAAGCCAGACGCAATTTTAACTTTTTGTTCTACCATAATATATTTCCTCCCTTAAATTTTCCGCTATATTAATAATCTTTTTTAATCTATGATTTACTCCTGATTTTCCAACAGGAGGAACCACCATTTCCCCAAGCTCTTTTAAACTAAAATCAGGATACCGGAGTCTTAACAAAGCAATTTCCTCAAGCTGTTTAGGAAGATAAGAAAGCCCCACAGTATTTTGAATATATTCAATTTCCTCACGCTGTTTCACAGACGCCAAAACAACTTTATTTAAATTAGCCGTCTCACAATTTACAATACGATTAACATTATTTCTAACGTCTTTGATAATTCTCACATTTTCCAAATCCATAAGGGCTTTATAAGCTGACATGATATTTAAAAGCTCAACGATTTGCTCACCCTCTTTAATATAAACGACATAATACTTTTTTCTCTTAATAACCTTCGACTCGACAGAAAAACTATTGATAATATTCTTAAGACTCTCTGCGAATTCAAGGGAAGACTCGACAAACTCAAGATGATAATTTCTCTCAGGATTACATAACGAACCAGTCGAAATAAAAGCGCCTCGAATAAACGCTCTTTTACAGCAAATACTTCCAATAGTAACAGTATTTACTGTATTCATAATAATACTATCATCAATAATACCTGTAGCGTTTAAAATATTAAAAACATCTTTTTGTTTAAAAATGCCGACAAAATATAATATATTTCTTTTATTCCCATAACTACTTCTTAAAAAAACCTCGCAATCACAGTCAAAAAGCTCTTTAATAAGATTACAACACTTAAAAGCGGCATATTTATTTTCAGTCTGAACTTTTATATACGCCTTACTGTCTTTATAAAAAAATTTCCCACAGGCAAGTAAAACAGCGGAAAGTTCAGCAATATTGCAATGTCTGCTTTTGTCGTGAAATTTAAAAAGCTCATCTTTAACCATTGAAGAAAAAGACATAAAATCACCACTCTAAATATACTATCTTTTCGAATCCTTGTCAATATCCCTATGATTAATGATAACACTATGCCCATATTTTTGAAGCAATCCAAAAAGCTCATTAGCAAGAGTAACAGACCTATGCTTTCCACCTGTACAGCCAATAGAAATAACAAGCTGATTTTTTCCCTCTTTAATATAGCAAGGTATAAGAAAAGAAACCATATCCTCAAGCTTTTTAATGAACTGCCTGCTTTCTTCCCACTCCATAACATAATCACGAACTTTAAAATCATTTCCTGTCAAAGACTTAAGCTCCGCAATATAAAACGGATTGGGAATAAATCTAACGTCAAAGACTAAATCCGAATCACTTGGAATACCATATTTAAATCCAAATGACAAAACCGTAATCATAAGACTTTCAAAATTTTTATTTTCAACAAAAATATCATTAATTTTTTCCTTAAGCTGTCTTGTAAGAATATAGCTTGTGTCTATAATATAATCAGCTTTTCTTTTAACGTCACGCAATAATTCTCTCTCACGCATAATACCGTTAATAAGTCTTTCTCCTCTGGCGAGAGGATGGTTTCTTCTCGACTCTTTAAATCTCTTTAAAAGTGTCTCATCAGAAGCGTCAAGAAACAAAATGCTGATTTTATGGTTTTCGTTTTGAATTTCAGAAACACATGATAATAAATCATTAAACAACTTTCCGCCTCTAATGTCAATACCCAAAGCGACCTTTTCAATTTCCACCTCAGGCATTTTGCACAACTCAACAAACTTTGGAATTAAAGATGGTGGTAAATTATCAACACAAAAAAAGTCAATATCCTCAAGAAATTTAAGAACAAGACTCTTTCCTGCCCCTGACATACCCGTTAATATAACAAATTGCATAAAATCATTCCTTTTTTAAAATTCACCAATAAATCTGATTTCCGGTTCAAGAACAACCCCAAATTTATCATTAACAATGTTTTTAACATCTTCAATAAGAGTAACCACATCTTTCGCTTTAGCGTTATTTTTATTTATAACAAAACCACAATGTTTTTCCGAAATTGAGGCCCCTCCAACAGTATATCCTCTAAGCCCTGAATCCATAATAAGTTTTCCGGCAAAATGCCCCTCAGGTCTTTTAAAAGTACTTCCAGCGCTGGGAAAGTCAATAGGCTGTTTCTCACTTCTAAGTCTATTAAATTGAGTCATTTTCTCTTTTATTTCTTCAAAATTTCCGTTTTCAAGAGAAAACTCAACACTAAGAACAATCATTTTCTCTTTAAGAATACGGCTGTTTCTATATTCAAAACAAGCATCTTGATTTGAAAGCTCAAGAACCTTGTCATCTTTAAGGACAGTAATCTTTGATACAACATCTTTCATTTCACCCCCATAAGCTCCCGCATTCATACAAACACCACCGCCAACGGTACCGGGAATACCCGCGGCAAATTCCAAACCATTAAGACTAAAATCAAGAGCCTTTTTAGATACGGATGTCAAAGAAGCACCGCTTTGTGCCTGTATTGCATTTTCGCATATGTTAATATCGCTCCAATTTTTAAAAACTTGAATAATAACTCCTTTAAAACCCTTGTCCCCAACAAGAATATTAGAACCATTTCCAATAACATAATAAGGAATACTCTGTTCTTTACACAAAGAAATAACTTTTTTAATCTCATCAATACTTTTAGGAACAACAAAAATGTCGGCGTTACCTCCTATTTTAAAAGTTGTGTGCTTCTTCATAGGCTCATCAAAAAAAACAGTTTCAAAATTCTTAACAAAATAATTTTTAAAATCAAACAAAAAATCAACCCCAATATAAATTTTTAAAACTTCATAATAAAATAATAATATACGTTATTGACTGTTCATATTTCCCATAATTCTTTCACTAAGGTCCTGCGCGGCATTATAACCCATTTTTTTCTGTCGTCTGTTAATAGCCGCTGATTCACAAATCATAGCAAGATTACGTCCCGGTCTTACCGGAATTGTATGGCATACAATCTCATTTCCCAAAATATCCATATACTCAGCCTCAAGACCAAGCCTGTCATATTGTTTTCCGCTTTCCCAGCTTTCAAATTTAATAATCAAATCAATTCCCTGAGCCTCTTTAACAGACTGCACTCCAAACATCTGCTCAACATTAATAATGCCTACTCCTCTTACCTCAATAAAATATCGTATAAGCTCGGGACAACTTCCAACAATAGTTTCATGAGAAACTCGTTTTATCTCAACAGCGTCATCGGCAATGAGTCTATGTCCACGTTTGATAAGTTCAAGGGCAACCTCACTTTTTCCTATTCCGCTCTCACCAATAATAAGAATACCTTCTCCATAAACATCAACAAGAACTCCGTGCATAGTAGTACGAGGAGCAAGTTGAACATTAAGCCATCGTATAACCTCGCCCATAAAATCAGAAGTCGTAGTATCCGTTTGCAAAATAGGAATATTACTTTCCGTAGCATGTGTAATCATTTCAGGAAAAGCGTCAAGACCCCTGCACATAACAACAGCCGGAATTTTATGACTAAAAATCTTTTTAAGAGTTTCACTTCTCTCCTCATGAGACATTCTGCTTAAATAAGTATATTCAACAATTCCAATAACTTGAAGTCTTTCACTATCAAAATACTCAAAAAAACCGGCAAGCTGTAATGCCGGACGATTTATTTCAGGAGTTTCAACAAGTTTTCCATCAATATCAACATCTTCTGTCAAAATTTTCAAATTAAATTCTTTAATAATTTTTTTTAGCAAAACAGAATACATAATAAAATTCCTCCAAAGTAAAAATGTAAAAACAAAGATTTATTAACATATTTTTTACTATATTAATAATACCTCAAAAGGAAAAATATTTCAATGCTTAATATAAATTTTTTTAGAATAACAAATACTTCATTACACAATATCAAACTTTTTTCAAATTCAAATACATTTTTCGAAAAGCATCCTAAAATTCTATGACTATTGTTAAAATTGCATATAATTTTAATTAATCGCTTGAAAAGTTTATATCACTTTATAAAAATATATAGTAAACAACAAAAATATTTGTCATTTACTATATATCCTCCGTGAGGATGCACACGATTTTTGCAGGGAAATTTATGCACCTGCACACAGTAAAAATCAGCGTGATAAACGTCATAATTTATAACATTTACCATAAAATATCCAAAAAATTGAAAAAATAAAATGAGAATGGTTCAATTTGGTCTTACTTTCCATAATTTTTTGTGCATATTTTAGTTTTCAGATGCTATCTAAAATTCTTGATTAAAAAAATTTATTGTGGTAAAATAATTCTATATTTTATCTAAAAATAAAAATATACAAAAAAAATAACAAAATAATGGAGGAAAATATGGCTTCAAGTAAACAATATTTACATTTTATATTAGAACAATTATCCTCACTAGAAGATATAACATATCGTTCTATGATGGGAGAATACATAATTTATTACAAGGGAAAAATCGCCGCATATATATGTGATGACAGATTGTTAGCTAAACCTGTGGAGGTCGCAAAAAAATTTATGCCCGATGCTCCTCTTGAACCTCCGTATAAAGGTGCGAAAGAGATGCTATTGGTTGAGAATGTTGATAACAAAGACTTTCTAACAAATCTGTTTTTAAATATGTATGATGAATTGCCCGCGCCAAAACCCAAAAAGAAGAAAAAAAAGGAAACTAATCAATAGAAAATTACACAAATTTTTAAGAAAGGATGGTAAATATTATTATGAGAATTTATCCGGCTATTGATATAAAAGATGGAAAAGCCGTTAGACTTGTTCAAGGTGATTTTGACAAAGTAACCGTTTTTAATGATAATCCTACAAATGTGGCTAAAACTTGGATTGACTCAGGCGCGACTTATATACATATTGTCGATCTTGATGGAGCGAGATATGGAAAAAGTTTTATTATTGACATTTTAAAAGAAATATCATCAAAATATGACATTCTTGTTCAAACAGGCGGCGGTGTAAGAACTATAGAAGATATCAAATCAAGAATTAACGCTGGCGCATCAAGAGTTATTATAGGAACAGCAGCAATTAAAAACCCCGAACTTGTAAAAAAAGCAATTGAATTATATGGTGATAAAATCGCTGTCGGAGTCGACGCAAAAAACGGTATGGTAGCAATTAAAGGCTGGGAAGAAATAAGCAACATTACCACTATTGATTTATGTTTGCGAATGAAAAAATATGGTATTAAAACAATTATATACACCGATATCTCAAAAGATGGCATGATGCGCGGTCCAAATATAAAATCAACAAAAGAACTTATTGAAAAAACAAAAATGGATATAATCGCTTCAGGAGGAGTTTCAAAAATAAACGACCTTGAAAATATTTATAATATTAATGCCAAAGGTGTTATTATAGGAAAAGCACTTTATAATGGTTCGATAGATTTAAAAGACGCAATCAATAAATTTGAGGGGAGGAAATAATATTGCATACAAAACGTATTATACCCTGCTTAGACGTTCATAATGGAAGGGTTGTAAAAGGTGTTAGTTTCGTTAATATCAAAGACGCTGGCGACCCTGTTGAAATCGCCGCCATGTATAATAAATCTCTCGCGGATGAGATTGTTTTTCTTGATATAACAGCCTCTTCAGACGCAAGAAACATTATGCTTGATGTTGTGTCAAAAACAGCTGAACAAGTCTTTATCCCCCTAACCGTTGGAGGCGGAATAAGAAGTATTCAAGATTTTCGAAAAATTTTAAATGCCGGAGCCGACAAAATTTCCATTAATTCAGCCGCGTTAAAAAACCCTAAACTTATTACCGAAGCGGCGGAAAAATTTGGTAGCCAATGTGTTGTTGTCGCAATTGACGCCAAACGTCGAGATGAAAATGGTTTTGATGTATACTTAAACGGAGGTCGTATCAATACGGAAAAAGATGCTGTTGAATGGGCGATTTTAGCTGAAAAACTTGGAGCCGGTGAAATTCTTCTTACAAGTATGGACTGTGACGGAACAAAAAGCGGATATGACATCAAATTAACAAAAGCTGTTTCCTCAGCCGTTTCAATACCTGTAATCGCTTCAGGAGGAGCCGGAACTATGGCTCATTTTGCGGAAGCGTTAACAGACGGCGGTGCGGAGGCTGCTTTAGCGGCAAGTCTTTTTCACTACAGAGAAATGGAAATCTTAGATTTAAAAAGATATCTTGCAAAAAAAAATATTTCTGTCAGACTTCAATAGATATGGAGGGTATGTTTAAATATGGAAATTAAATTTAACAAAGACGGACTTGTTCCCGCTATAGCGCAAGACTTTGAGACAAAAGAGGTTCTCATGCTTGCGTATATGAATCAAGAAGCGTTTGATTTAACTCTAAAAACAGGAAAAGCCACCTACTACAGCCGTTCAAGACAAAGTCTTTGGACAAAAGGAGAAACAAGCGGACATTATCAGCATGTTAAAGAAATCAGATATGACTGCGACTGTGACACAATACTTTTACTTATAAAACAAGACGGCACAGCCTGTCATACAGGTAATTACTCTTGTTTTTATCGAAAAATAGAGGATTTTAAAGGAGAGAAATAAAATGACAGATTTAGGAAAACTTTTAAATGAGGAATTTAATGTTATAAAACACAGAAAAGAAAATATTCAAGAAGGTTCATATACTTGTTATCTTTTCAAAAAAGGTATTGATAAGATTTTAAAAAAAATAGGTGAAGAGGCTTCTGAAGTTATTATCGCGGCAAAAAATGACAATATAGATGAAATTATAGGTGAAATTTGTGATGTTATTTTTCATACTGAAGTTATGATGGCAGAAAAAAACATTTCTTGGGAGGACATCGCAATTGAAATGGCAAACAGACGTTCAAAAGAAAATATGAATATCGAAAAAGAATTAAAAAGAAAAGCTGAAAACAGAACAGACAAATGTGAAATAAATTAGGGCGTATCTAAAAACTAAAATATCTAAAAAAACACCACATAAAATGTAAATTTATGCGGTGTTTTTTTTAATAACATAATTTTTAATCAATGTGACCAAGAGCATATTCAAGAATATAAGCGGCATTTCTGGCTGTAATTATATCTTCATTTTCCTCTATTTTTGCCGCCTCAATTTGTTCTGCCGAAAGAGGATACTTCTTTTTATTCAAAACATAATTAAGAACTTTTGCGGCATCTTCGGCATTAACATCACCGCTTTCATCAACATCTCCGTCAAATTTAAAAATACTTTCTGTTTCAGATGTCGTCTCCGTACTTGTTTCATAAGTCGTTTCTGTACTTGTCTCGGATTTATTCTCGGAGACATTTATTAAAAATAAATACGTATCTGTAGTATCTTTGGTTATAGAATGTGAACCGGGCTCAATTTCAAACGTAGTTACCTCATTACTTAAGACAGCTACAGAATTACCGTCAATTTTAACTTTTGGAGCTGAATTCGTAGAAAACATAACTAAACTAATTGTGCCCTTTTCTTTTGTAGTAAAATTAATATAAGTTTTTGATTCCATATTTAAAGATTTTGTAAGTTCTTTCCCATTATACATAACTTTCTTATCTGTTTTTTGTTTTCCACTAAAATCAAAGAAATTATTTGTATTTATATTATTTGTATAATCTAAAATATGAACACTTGCGGTATCATCAATAAAATCATCATCACCGTTATCATCGTCATCATTAGAAGTATCTTCTGTTGTATCCTCAATATCACTTTGAGTTGTATTTTCTGTTGTATTTTCTGAATTAGTCGGAATTTCCTCACCATCAGTATATTCTTTTAAAGATATAAATGAAAGATACGCCTCTTTTGTTGAGAGTCCTGATTGAACCATATAAACACCCGGCTCCAAAACAGCGAACTTTTTACTATCCTTAGCTGATAAAATATCCTTTCCATCAGAATCATAAAGAACAGCAGGATAACTTCCTCCTTTAGATTCAATACCTATAACAGACTTCTTATCAATTTTAAACACAATTCCTTGGTCTTTAAATTTATAAGCTGTCGCTGTTTGAGAGTATTTACCAGCAGGCTTATAAATAATTCCATCAGTAATATCACTTACTTCTTGATTAGCCTCAAGTTGTTTAATATTTTTATCTTTAAGTATATTACCAAAATAATCATTTGCTGAAGAATTATCAAATGTTACACTAACAGGAAGCTTAACAACACTTAATGGTTCAACGGGAATAACAGAAGATGGCTTTGGATTTTCATTCTCAATGATTTCAGAAATTTTTTTCATAACTCCACTATAAGCTATGCAATCCGCTCTGGCCTGTGCCGCATCTGTAATAGTATATTCATAAAAATCCGGTTTTGTGTCAAAATTTTCATACTTACAGGCAGACTTAACTGTCTGAGATTTATCAGTAACAAATGTTCCTTGATTAGCCTCAATTGTATTGTAAAAAGTATCATTGTATGATTTAACAACAGCGCCACTTTTTACTACAATTGGATTTTTACAAGAATCATAAAAATTTGCTTCTGAGAAAATAAATGAATTAGCTCTTGCGTCAACTGTTTTACTTGTGTTTCCCTTAAAATATGAGTTATAAATATGTATATCCGCTCTTCTTGCTAAAGGCGCTCTTGAATCACAGTCCTCATAATAGTTGTGATGGAAAGTCATATGATACTGGAGATTTTCATCAGATGCTCCCACAAGATTTGTTTTATGACAATTTTTATAATAATTATACGCCATAGTATAATACTGACCACGTTTAAAATCACATGAACCATCACCTTCATGTTTATCACTTTCTGTAGGATTAGCACAAAAACCTGTGTCAAAGGAACAATTATGTACCCACACATGTTCTATCGGAGAGAGAACAGCGGTATCAGCCTTGCTGGTTGACTGCTCTCCCTGAAAACCTAAAGCGTCCTCAGGATATTTACTGAAAGAAAGATTTCTAACCTCATAACTCTCATAATTTTTATAACCCGCTCCCACAAAAAATGAAAAACCCCAGCCTTCAATAGCAGCATCATCACCAATGCCCTCAAGAGTAATATTTTTTGATGATTTAATAATACACATAAAACCATTATCTTTTACATTTCCTCCATTTACTATGCTAGCCGGCTGAGTAAGTCCATCCGGAGGCAAAACTTTTCCAACAAATCTAACAATAAGAGGTTTATTTTCTAAGGCAAGTTTTTCGGGA
Source organism: uncultured Eubacteriales bacterium (assembly GCA_949738935.1). Classification (GTDB taxonomy): domain Bacteria; phylum Bacillota; class Clostridia; order Lachnospirales; family CAG-274; genus MGBC114079. Next base: position 16,226 of record CATJCJ010000479.1, read on the forward strand.
AATTCACGATTATTATTTAAAAGCCATCCTATTCCTGTTCCATATTCCTCATACCCTGGAATAACAATTGTATCTTTATTTTCGTTTGTAACATAAACTATTATAGCATTATCTTTTGGAGTACCATCATTTTTATAGGCACCCACACCTTGAGAGTAATCTTTGTGAGCAAAACCTGCTCTGTCATAAGCTTTAACAGCGATATTCTCTTTTGAGTAAACCACTTCAGAGCCAGAAGTTATTTTAATATCATAGTTTCCCGACTCAAGTCCAACAATATCAACTCGTCCAGTTCCATTTTCTTTTGCTCTTATAAGTTCAGCATCAACAAGAATATAATCAGAGGTTCCGCTTTTTTTATATTCAACAACAGCTTTTGAGACATCCGTATCTTTCCATTCAGCATAAATAGTCTCAAACCATCCGCCACAAACAAAATCACTGTCAGCATAAATAGAAGTGATATTTATACAACTTAAAACAATGCTTAAAATAAAAATAATACTCAAAATACGTTTTTTAAGATTATTCAAAATCAATTCCCCCTTCATCTATAAAACTACAATTACTAAAAATCACTTTAAAACAACTCTGTTTTTCAAATAAAGAAAAATGCTTTTATAAATTGTTCCAAATAAATTTATTCCTTACTATATTTATTTTAAAACTTAACTCAAATATTGTCAACATAAAAAACATGAGTTTAATAAAAAGATACCAATTTGCAAATTATAGTTTAAAAAAACTTAAAAATCCAAAATTTATAACAACATTTGATTTTACTATATTTCCGCCGGAATGAAATTTACAATAAACACTTATTTCTGAACAAATAATAAAAAAAACGTATTTACCAAACAATTATTTAAGAGCCTGTCTAAAAACTATTAAAATATTCAAAAAATCAGTGAAAATAATATCATTACACTCCAAAATGATTTTATTTTCGCTGATTTTTTGTGTATATTTTGTTCTTAGACAGGATTTTTTTAGATTTTAGACAGACTCTTAGTTACATCAAGTACTAAATAAAGACAATTTGCATCTTTGTTTAAATTGAATGAGTTAATGTACCTTATATTTTTCATTGTTTTTGTTTCTTTTTGAAGATATAATAATATTAT
>CATJCJ010000480.1 GCA_949738935.1 uncultured Eubacteriales bacterium
AAACAGGCTGCTACACTAGATAGCAACCCATTTAACTTATTTAACTGTTTTTTCTTGCACAAATATTTGCGCAGGTCTTAGAATTCTGCGTTTCAATAAAGATTTAAACTCTGTGGAACTCTGTGTTACTCTGTGGTGAAATACCGTATAGAAGTGAATAAAAAATTCCCCCTTTACTGGCCACGCCTGGTCAGAAGGGGGAAACACAAACAAACAATAATATTAAGAAACTGGCGTGATTCACATCAGACCAACTCCCTGTTTCCCTTTCGGGAAAATACAGTACTGAGATTGAATAACAGTACTATATGCCTTCAAAAAACTATTAATTCTGTTGTTGTGTCATTTTTATTCATAGTTACTTATTCGGTGATTTCACTCCACGGATAAGGATACTTTTCCAGATTTGCCAGTGTATCTACAATCTCTTGTTCTTCCGCTGTTAACTCTCTTTTCCCCCAACTGTCTATTATGTCATGAGCTTCTGCTGCCAGTTCGTCATCAAATACTTCACCATAACAATAGGTCAGTAGTTGACATTTCAAAAGAGAAGGAGAGAGTTTTTCCAATACTTTCCATGAGCGGTTCAGAATTGTTTGCTTTCGGGCTTCTATATCATTGGTATAGATAAGAGCGTTATATCCCATTAACAAAACGAGGCAAAGGAGTGCTTCTTCTTCGTCCGTAGAGGCTTGAGCTGTGAACAAAGCATTTGCTTTTTGCAGTACTTCTTTGCTCTGTTGGCAGAGTGAATCTGTATATATAAGTGAATCATCTACACCCAGATATAACAGCTCGTGGGCTAAATGTTTTAATTCCTGAATTTGAGTTGTTAGCATATGATTATTGAATTTAAATTAGTAGCATTTAAAAGAGTGATTTTGTTATTTATCTCTTATTGTAGAGTATTTACTTTATTGCATACGATGGTAATGCCTAATTTAGACAAGCCTGTTGTCCATTCATCTTCATTTGAATTGAAATACTCACTGTAGTGCATTATTTTGGTATCTTCTATTCCGGAAAAAGCATATGCGTACAGATCTCTTCTTAGTAACATTCTACTATAATTCAGGGCATCATCCCCGTTGTATCCAAAGAAAGAATAGAGATTCATCATGAGCTTACAACCTTTTTCTTTGAGCCGTACAAAGTCCTCTGTTCCCCAATAAATACATCGTTCCGGTTGCATGACTACAGGGATATAACCTGCATTTAAAATAGAGTCAAGCACTTCCCAGAACTTATCATTTTTTAGCAGGGGATGAACATCAATAAGCAATTCTTTGTGTCCGTCAATGGTTAATAGTTTTTCAGTATCCAGCATCTTTTCAAAAGCATTATCCAAGCGATATCTGGCAGAAAGTTTTAGTTCAATGCTTCCTTTATACTGATTTTTTAAACTATTGAATACTTTCTCGAGATTCTTTGTTGTGTTCTCAGGATTCTCTTTTTTCACAGGTGGAACACATGTCACCTGCTTTATTCCTATATCTTCCAGATAGTTCAACAGTTCCATTGATTTGTCCGGAGATAAGGCCCAGGCATCTGTACCTGGTAAGATGTAGGGCTGAAAGTCAGTATAAATCATTAATCTTTCTTTTAATGTAGGTACAGTTTCTTTTTTTATTCAAGAAGGTTATTGTTGTCTATTAATGTCTTTACTAATTGTTGCTGTGAGCGTGATAACCGTATTCGTGAAAGGGCATCCACATAAATTTCCAGATGGTGAAGATCAGAACCTGCAAAGTCGTAAAAACCTGCTTTTAATAATACTTGAGACCGTTGTAATACTCTTTTGCCATATGTACCTGCCAATGACATCAGATTTAACTGGAACTTACAACCATTTTTCTTTAGTGCAACCAGTTCCTCTTCGCGCATATACAAATATCGTTCCGGATGTGCTATAATGGGTTTATAGCCACTTACCTGTAACTCATAAAGCATGTGACGGAGGTCAGGAGGTGCCGATAAATAGGAGGTCTCCACTAATACATGGTGATCACCCAGAGTCAGCAATCCCTCTTCCGTCTGTTTCTTAAATCCTGTGTCCAGCATATACTCGCCGGCCAACCGGAGCTCAACAGGAGATTTACTCTTTTTACAAAACTCTTCGAAACGCTTTTGAAGAAAGTCGGGATGGTTTTCAATGATATCTTCCATAATATGAGGTGTGAGAAAGATTCTTCTGACACCTATTTCATGCAGGTATTCAATGGCAGCAAGGGATTCTTCTACAGAAGCCATCCCGTCATCTACTCCGGGAAGGAGATGGGCATGGACGTCTGTCATGCCCTTTAAGAGTCCCGATTTTAAAATATTTGTTTCTGATGAAAGCCAGGAAAACATAGAGTAGTTTTTGATTATTTATTAAAAAGATTGGAGATACGTTTTTTCAAACGCTTTGTCAAACTTTTGTTTTTGCTTTTTCGTCCTTCATCATTTCCATATCCATAGCCGTATCCATAACCGTACCCATATCCATAACCATAGCCTTTACGGTCATAATTGACTCCGTTAAGTACGATGGCTATATTACGTAATTTATCCAGTTCGTACATTCGTTCCAGATTCGGAAGCTGGCGATGATCCATCACTCCGGCACGTACTACATAGATGGTTAGGTCTACTACTCGATTGATAATTGAAGCATCGGCTACGATGTCTACCGGTACGTTGTCCAGAATTACATAGTCATAGTGTTTTTTTAACTCTGTAACCATACGGTCAAAACGTTCGCTCAGAAGAAGTTCGGCAGGATTGGGAGGGACAGGACCGGCAAAGATGATATCGAGATTTTTATATTTATCATTTGTGATGATAATATCTTCGATTTTATCTGTTTTTCCCGATAAATAATTGGTAAGTCCCATACGAGCCGGAATATCAGTGAAAATATTGCTCAAAGTACCTTTACGGATATCCACATCGACCAGGATAACCTTCTTATTCATTTGGGCGATACTCATAGCCAGATTACATGAGATAAATGTTTTCCCGGCTCCGGGATTAGAGGATGTCAGCATTACTACCTGAAGGTTTTCAGTTTTCACACGCATGAAGTCCATATTAGTCCGGATAATACGGAATGCCTCGGATATTGGGCTACGGCTATTCTCGTGAACAATGATAGGAGATTCTTTTCTGTCTTTCTCACTACATTGGGGAATATCACCCAGAATGGGTACACTTAGAGCATCTTCCAGATCTTTACGGGTACGCACTTTGGTATCCAATGTGCTTTGTAACCAGAAGAATACCAAAGGAATGGCACCCCCTATCAGAACAGTAGCAAATAAGATTATCATTGTTCTGGGAGCTACAGGTTTGCTACTACCCGATGCCGGATCGATAATACGTGCATTACTTTCTGTGATAGCCTGTGTTAAAGCATTCTCTTCACGTTTGTTCAGCAAATAGAGATAAAGCTCTTCTTTAATTTTTTGTTGGCGTTCTACGGTTAGTACATATTTTTGTTGAGCAGGCACAGCTTCAATACGTTTCTGGGTTTGCTCTTCATGTTCCCGGTTATTCTTTAATTTGATGTTCAATCCAACGATTAAGTTGTCCACGGAACGGATAATCGTCTGTTTCATTGCAGCCAGAGAATTGTTCAGGTCGATAACAATGGGATTCTTGCTACTACTGCCTGAAACCAATTTATCACGTTTAAGCAACATTTCATTGTACTCACTGATTTGAGATTCCACACTGTTGTCAGAAATACCGGTATTGGCAGGGATTAGGTCTGCGTTTTTTTGAGGATCTACTAAATAATCTTTAATATATTTAGCAATACTTAGTTGATTTTCGAGGCTAAGTCCTTCCTGGCGATAAAGGCTTGTGTTTGCCAGATACATACCTGTTTCTGACGTGATATCGGTCAGTTGATTTTCACGTTTGAATGCTTCAATGTTGGCATCCACTCCACCGAGTTCACGTTCGATGATTATCAGACGATCATTAATAAAGTTTGAAGTATTGACAGCTATCTGATTTTTATCATTGATTGCGTCTTCATTATAAATGGCAATTGCCATGTTGATAATATCTTCTGCACGTGCTATTGAAACATCTCTTAGAGTCAGATTAATGATTGTTGCAGTTTTACTTGCAAGAGATACTTCCATGTTACTTTGGTAGGTATCTACAATCCTTTCCATGTTAGATTTAGTGACTGAGATGGGTTTCTCATAAAAATTGTCTGAATAATACAAAGTTGGCATTACTACCATTGTACCGACTGGAGTTTGTATTGTATCATGTAAGTTTACTTCCAGTACCTCGTTTGAAGTGATTTCTCCATCTCCAACACTCATTTGCAGATCAGATAGCCTGACTTTAGTTGAATCGATGGGAGTTACTGTTACAAGGATTGCTTGCCTCTCTTCTGCTTCAGGAAAAGAAAGTATTATTGGAGAGTGTGTATAAAGTTCTTTATTTCTTAATCCTTCTTTTATTTTATAACTAATATCTAAATGCAGACGGCGTGCAACTTCTTCCATTAAATGGCGGGACTGAAATATAAGCACTTCATTATCTACGTTCCGTTTTCCTCCGAAAAGTCCTAAATCTGCAAAAGCGGAGGATTCACTTAAACCGCCTCCTTTCGAATCATCACGTATTAAAACAGAGGCTTTACGACTATATATTTTGGACGAAGATTGTAAATAAAAGAAGGCAATACCTACACACAGGAAAATGGAAAGTATAAACCAATAACGGTTACTCCATATTAGCTGTAGAATATCAGCAATATTAATTTCTTCTTCCTGTTCAGAAGATTTGGAGACTTTTGATTCTTTATTAATTTTTTGTTCAGTACTCATTATTCAAATGCATTTTTATTTAAACATAGTCACTAAGAGTGAGGTTATAGAGGCAAGTACGGACACTCCGGACAACCATACACCGACAGAATTGTTGGAGTTGATGCGACTTTGCCCCGTTTTTGCATTGTTTGGCTCTACATATACAATATCATTCTGCTGTAGATAGTAACAAGGTGACTGAAAGATATCTGATGAACGTAAATCATGATATAGGATACTACGTTTACCATCTTTTTCACGGATTACGGCTACACGGTCACGACGACCATAGATGGTTAAATCACCAGCCATACTCAATGCTTCGAGCAATGTTATTCTGTCTCCTGAAATATCGAATGTTCCCGGACGTCCTACTTCACCTATTACAGAAATTTTGAAGTTAAGGAATTGAACTGTTACAATAGGATCTTTGATTAATTCTTCTTCAATTAGTCTCTTTTTAATTAACTCGGTCACTTGCATACGGGTTAAACCTTCTACATGGATTTCTCCTAAAATAGGGAAATCGATATTACCATCCTGATTAACGAGATAACCAACTAACCGTTGTTGGCTAACGTTTTGTCCACCTATCTGATAACTTACTAATGGCATATTGAAAGGTAAAGCTAATTCAGGATCTTTACTGTTTACTATAATAGCTAACAGGTCATCTTTGTGGATGATAACCTCGTAACTCTTATCAATTGCTTCTTCTTTGATAAGAGAAATGTCTTGTAAATAAAGCACTTCTTTGGGAGCTGAACAGGCCGCAAGTAAAACGACCATACAGATTAAAAATGTATGTTTCATTTTTTAATAAAATAATTAGTTATTGTTGTTTGAATTTTAAATTAATATCTGAGAAGTTTGAAAAGAGAATTTGTCAATTGGAGGGAGCTACTGGAAATTTTATTAATAAAAGTGTAAAATAATAGCTGTTTTAATAATATATACTATACTGATTAGCAATTGTTTCCCATTTATAATTTCTATTGGCAATCTCTAACATGTCTTTGGCGTTTTGTTGTAAGATAGTATTGTTTTTTTGAGTTAATTCAAGAAGATCTTTTTCATTTTGAAAATAACAAGCCTTTTTTTGAGTAGTTTCGCGATTGTATATAACGTCATAGGCAAGAATGGGTACACCGAAAAACATAGCTTCCACTAATGACGGATTTGTGCCTCCTGCACTATGCCCATGAATATAATATTTACAATTTTTCCGGAGTACATATAGTTTTTGCAAATCATAAATAGGATCTAATATCTTTATATTATTATGTGAAATATATTTTTTTTTCAGATCTTTTCCATACTCGCTTCTTTCCCAGTTGCCAATAAATATTATTGGTATATTGCTTTGTGCGAAAGCTTCCAATATTAGATGGCAATTATTTTCTGGTTCAATTCTACAGATAGTTATGGCATATTCACCAGCAGATAAATTATAATGGTTTAAAATGTTATATTGTTGTTCACTGGATATGGTTTGTTGTACATGGTCACCTCCATATGCTATTAACACGGTTTCTTTACCATATTCATTTTTTACATAGTCTTGTATTCCTTTGTTATCTGCTATTATCACATCGGCATATTTTATGGCCATTGCTTCAGAATATTTGAGGAACTTTCTTGCAAACTTTCCCCATTTAGCCCGTCTGTGTTCTATCCCGTCTATATTTATTATTAATTGTTTGTGGCATAACATACGGAAGAAGGGTAAGAAGATACATCCTGATACCCCTAAAACTAAAATAGTATCGTAGCCTTTGATTACTTTCATTAATGAATAGATATCATATGGGGTGCTTTGTATTCCATTTGCATGGAAAAGGGGGATATATTTCAAAACAGCTCCCTTATAAACTTTCATTTGTTTTTCATAATCTTTACTACTGCAAAATACGGTATATTGAATATCAGAGGGTGTGTTTTCACCGATCATGTTCTCTACCAGTGTTTCAAAGCCACCATATTTTGCGGGTACACCTTGTATACCTATGATTGCAACTTTCTTCATTAATTATAATATTATAATAGAAATACGGATTATTCTTTTATCCATTTAGAGAATTCATTTGAGAATGATGTAATTTCTTGCCTGTTAGTGTAGGTACTATATTCTGTATCTATATAGTAATCTGTATACTTAGTATGCCTTTGTATAATATTAGAGAAAGTATTGGTAAAAGATGTAATATCTAAATCTGTAAGTATTCCAAAACTTTTGAATTTAGATAACATCATATTAAAATATGGAATATTACTTGCAATAATCGGTTTTTTAAAATAGAAGGCCATTTCTAAAATTCCACTTTGTGATGTTTTTCTATATGGCAGTACTACATAATCAGTATTTTTATATAAGAATACTAATTCGTCATCATTGATATGTTTTAGAAAAACTTGAAAAGACTGTGGATACATGAGAGGAATTTTATGAATAGTCCCGTCAAAATCCTTTCCTGCAATGATAATGTTTAACTTCTCAGCTTGTTCTTGGGGTAATGCATTAATTGTTTGGATTAGGATGTCTATTCCTTTATTATAATTTATATTTCCGAAGAATAATATATTTATTTTATCTTTTGCAATTGAATGTTGAATCTCTTTTTCTACCTGATTTTCATTACATGTTTTTTTGAAGCAATATTTAAAGTGTGGAACAGATAATCTCAATCCTTGAAAATCATATTCATTAAGAAAGTTGTTTGTGCGTTGTGAGTGCGTTATTACACTTTTTATTTTAGAAGAGTATATGTTTTTGAACCATTTTTTTAATCGTAGATTTGCATCTACATTCTGTCCTATTGCTTCATGAATATCGATTATATGCTTTGGCGCCTTAGAAATTATCCATAGAAAGGGAATGTCAATACTATTTCCATAAGTCAAATATATGAAACAGGCTTTTTTATTAGATAGAACCTTGATATATAACTTAATGTAATTATATACTAAGAAAATAACTCCAATGAGCTTATTGACTGAATAGAAGTTTAAAAAGAAAGACGTAGCTTTTTCTTCCGGATAGTTAGATAAAATATTTATTTTTTCATTAGGTAAAGGGTTGGATAGTACTTTCTTGAAAGCATCATTATAATAATGCATACCACAATGAATACCTAAATAATCAACAATAAAGATTTGTTTCATTTCTATAACTGAGATAGATTAGTGATTTCGTATAATATCTGTCTTATAAGTAATTGGGGGTATATAATAATTAACGTGGCTTGAATAGCTCTGTATTTACAGGGATTTCTAATTCTTCTTTATATCTGTTACAGATAAATCGTGCAGGAGCCCCTCCCCAAACTGTATAAGGAGGTATATCTTTATTTACAATAGAACCAGCTCCGATTATAGCTCCATCACCGATAGTAACAGGCTTGGTAAATATAGTATTACTTGCTATATATACATTTCTTCCTATATGAATTTGGCCACGATAGTATGCATGCTCTTTTAGATTGTAGACATCATAGTAATGAGATAAGAGAATACAACCATCAGCTATTGCTGTTCCTTTTCCGATGAAAATATCTTCAGGGTGAATCGTGTCTATTGATATTTTTCCAATACGTACTACTCCTTTTTCAATAGATACGCCCAGAATACGATAAATTTTTGCTCGCAAAAATCTGGAAATGGGTATAACATTACAACTTTTGAAAATCAGAATTTTTATATACCGTTTTATGCTAAAATCATATTTAGCACGATTTGATTTATTTATATCCACAATTATATATTTTTTGTAAATAGTAATTGAATTAATTTCAACTTGTTGGTGAAAAGGTCTTTTCTCAATAAAATTAAAGGAATCCAAAGACCTAAATAGAAAAAACGAAAACATATATAAGCGGAATACTTATTATGCTTCTTAATATAATATAGCTTACTTGTAAATATATTCTTCATTCTATTAAATGACCAGGCACTGGATTGGGATGGATCGCTACCTCCTTCTAAATGTATAATTTCTGGCTCACTGATTATTAATCTTTTATATCCGTTTATAGCCATCCTATATTGCCAGTCTACTTCTTCACAATACATAAAAAACATCGGGTCAAAACCCTCTAATTCTTGATATACTTTATATGGAATGAATAAATCTGCTCCTGTTATGTAGTCCACTTCTTTTGATTCTTTTATTGCTGGTGGATATAAATAGTCAGTATTATTTTTGACACCGAATATTTTAGAGTATTTGGTTAGGACATTTTTGAGTTCTGATTTTATTGTGATGAATTTGCCGTATGAATGAATATTATTTCCATTATTATCTTTCAGAATTGTTCCTACTGCTCCTAACTTGTCTGTATAAGAAATAGAGAATTCAAAAAAGTTTTTTATAGCATTATTACATAATATTGTATCAGAATTTAGGAAAAACAGATACTTCCCGGAAGCTTGTTTGATACCTAAATTATTGGCTTTTCCAAAACCTAAATTAATATTACTTCTTATCAATTTTACTGTCGGAAAGTCATTTTTGAGCATTTGGCATGATTCATCGTGTGAATCATTATCTATAACAATTATCTCATATACTACTTCTCTGGTATTTGTGATAATAGATTGGATACATTGCTTTAATAAATCACAAGTATTGTAATTTACGATTATTATAGATACGTCCATTTAATGTTATTTTTAGAATATGTAAAATAAACTAAGCCTTCTTAAAGAAGATATTGATATCATTCGATGTAGAAAATAATGGATAGAAAACGAAAGCCAATCTAATGCAGTTTGTTGAAAACAAGGTATCATTACTTAAAAATATCAACATCACCAAGAATGATACTATCATATATCTCATATATTTTCTATATTCTATATTATCCATTGCTTTGGTTCGTTTATATGCATAATAATATAGGCCGAAGTAGATTGCTAGAAGAACTATTCCTCCTCTTGCTATTGTACCAAATACACCAATGTCTGCTAAATAGAATTGATAACCAAAAAAAGCATGAAAACCGAATTCTCGAAATTTGTAAGATAGATTTCCAAAGCCCAATACGGGATTGTCTATTATATAAGGTATTACACTTTCTATCGAATTTAGACGTGCTAATGTTGAATTGTCTGATGTTTTTACCCCTTCGAAAATACTAAAGAATCGTTCCAAAAATGAAGAGTCATATAAAATAATAGCTATAATAATCACTATGGGTGATAATCCTAATACAAAACGTTTAATAGTTAATCTTTTCATTCTAATATAATAGATGAAATAGATTATTCCGACTAATGCAAGAGGCTGTCGGCCTTTGTTGACAAAAATAAGATATACCATTAAAATAATAAAAGGGATAAATATTTTTTTGTCATTAGGGTTATCCATGAACTTTAGCAAATAGTATATATAAGATATAAGCATCATAGCTGAACCGGTGAATAATTTAGCCCCTTTTATAGAGTCTTCAGTAGAAGTTATTTCTACAGAGTCTGTGCTAAATAAATATGGTTCAATTGTGACATGGTTGATACCAAAGAAAAAGAATGCTATAATTGAGACTATAGCTATGCAGATATTTATATTATTGATTTGTAATAGTAATAACCGGTAATCATATTTTATAGAATAGAGAAAAAAACCGAAAAGGATAACCCATAAGTATCTTAGAGAAACGATTCCCATGAATATGGGTTGTTCAAAAATAATAGAACTTTTGTAGGAACCATAAAGTGGAAATAAAAAGCAATATAGGATAAGTGCAAAAGTTAATTTTGATAGTTTCTTTTTTATGAATAATTCGCGTCCTAAAGAGAGTGTTCCCAATAATATAATTCCATAAAAACAAATAGAAAGAAGAGCTCCACTTTTAAAAAATTGTAGGCAATCTGTTACATATAAAATTGTTATTAAAACTATATATTTAGACATAATTAGTATGAATTCGAGTAATTATAGCAATGATTGGAATAATGTGCTGATTATTTGATAGTATAAAGATTAAACTTATTGGTAGATTTTGAATGTGTAATTTATATCTGCATCATTCATTTTTATATTCAGTTCAGATCTTAATTATTCGAATCGTTTTTAAAATTTTTCTTGGTATTCTTCTAAATAGAAGATCGGGTATATATAATAATTGATTCTGTATTATATTTCTTTTAAGTACCTTTCTTATAGCATACAGATATCCCTTACTTTCGCATAAGTAGATAAATTCTTTTTGGTATGGATGCCTCGGAAAGGGTGCTCTTAATGAAGGTCCGTATTTAATAGCTTCCGCGTATTTACGTTCCACCGATTGTATTTCGTTTGTTTCATCACATCGTATAGTATTATAGATAGTAAGTCCTTTATCAGTGTTGGGCAATACTATGGATACGTTATAAGGATTATATTTAAATGGAGTATCTTTCCCTAATCCGATGAAATCTCCAATAGTTATATCTGATATTCTTTCTGGGCGAGCATAATTGCATGTATAGCAATTTTCTCTCAAAGTGATTCCTTTTAGAAATCCGGAAAAGTAATATTGAGAGTATGCAGATTTACAATATTTGAGTGTATTATTGTCCCACAGTGATAATTGAAAATTTTTTCTGTCATTTCCTCTAAATCGGACATCTGTAATATGAGGAATTTTATTTCTTTGTTTTAGATACTCTATCTCATCTATAAAATAAGATGTGGGAGACACGCCATGACAGATAAGATCTATAGTTAGAAAATTGGAGTACTCTTTTTTTAGAAAAGAATAAAGTCCGGCAATCTGGCAGGGAGTTGCTATGTAAAGCACTTCTTTGTTTTGTACTAAATCTTTTTTTATATCTTTGAAACATTCTCCTACCAGACTTTGTGTATATTTAGATCCTTTGAAATATTCTAAATCCTCTAACGTTTCAGATCGTGTAGTAATTGGGATCAGGTCTTTTGTATAGCGTGTTCCATATACAATCCCTCTCTTTTGTTTTATAATGTATTCAGAAAATACAGTTGCTATACCTCCAGATGCACATTTTTTCCGTTTTTCTTTATCTTTGGTCCAGGTAGCATAGCATTTAATAGGTGATTTAAATTCAAATTCACAATTATTTGGACATGATTTAATACAGAGATTACAATGTATGCATTTTTCATTATCTATAGTGGGGTGTAATATTCCTATTGAATCATTTTGCATTGTAATACAATTGCATGGACATGCATTGATACAGGCATAGCAGCCTGTACATTTTTCTTTTGGACAAATAATCATGTGTTTTATATACTAATTTTTTTATCTTTTAGTTGTATGATTTTGAATACCCATAAGAGCAAACAATATAGAATAAACCAAATAACACCTTTTAATGTAAAAATAAACAGGTATGTGATTTTATTGCTTATATCATTTATGTGAATTGCTTCATAGGGAAGTAGACATGTTAGTACAAATGCTATTAGAGAGAATAATGTAGGTTTGACGAAAGCGATAAACATCTTCTGCCGGTTTAATTTGAGTATTTTTTGGTAATAGGCTACATAATAAGAACCTATTACTATAATGACATATATAAAATAACCGATTACAGCAGAACCTACTCCATAGTGTTTACAGAGTAATGCATTTATTATCATTGAGATTATACATGATGCAGCAGAAATATATACTAATACTTTCGTTTTTCCATAAGCTAATATTAAGCTATTTCCGGGGGTTGTATGGATTTGTATAAGAACAGTTACACACCATAGTATTAACCAAATGTACAAGTACTGATACTCTATTCCCACATATGCAGAGATAATTTGTTTAGCTCCTAATATAAAAGGAATACATAATATATTGGCTAAAATGGTGGTAATAGTTGTTCCTTTATATGCGAATTTTTCTATTTCATCTTGGTTCTTTTGGGCAATTAACTCAGAACTTTTAGGTAAAAATATTCCGGTCAAAGTACCTCCAACCACAATAATAAACAATGGTATGACTTCTATAATCCGATATTCTGCTGCTATATCGGCAGCATTGCTTGCAAGCATTCCCAGTATTAACGGACGAGATTGTGTTGCTGTAACTTGAAATAGAGATAATGCAAATAATGAGAGGCTATACATTAATACGATTTTGAAATCGTTCCAATAAAATTTTATTTTAAAGTTATCGATTAAATTATCTTTTTTACATTTATATGCATAAGGGATTAATAGAAGTGCTACTATTAAATTAAAGAAAAAGAAATAATTAGTTAAGCCTATATTGAAGAATAGGGTAGCAATAACCAAAATAGCTTTTAAAACAGAGATGATGCACTGTATCTGTTGGGTATAAGCCATTTGTTTATCTGCAACCAATAATTGATTGTACGATGTTGTTACCCATGTCAATAATGAGAAGAGAGCAAGAATAATTAAGCAGAGTCTAAGTGTGAGAAATTGCTCATGAGTGATGTTGAATAATCCTTCTCCCCAAATAGCTATTGCCAATAGACCTAAAGTGTTAATTAGAGATATTAACATGTAAAATGTCGTATTTGAGTGTGCTACGCGATAGATTAAATTTATTCTTCCTTCTGTTTTCCACTGTGAGTAGAACTTAATCGCTCCTGTATTCATTCCTAAATCCAGAAGGTGCATATATCCATTGCAAGCTGTAGCAAGTGAGAGTACTCCATAATCTGCCTGTCCCCATACACCTAACAGTAAGGGTACAGAGATGAAATTTATAATAGCATTAAGAATTTTAGATAATGTACTCCAGAAAAAAGAGGATATGTAATAATTAGATTTCATCTCAACTTTCTATTGCATTGATCAAATAAGTCATGGAGTCAATCCGATCTTTCTCTAAGATACATTTAATTGGATCATATTTAATTTTTTGTGTAATTTCTTTATGGGGTGTGTATATTCTTTCTTGTAATTGATAGTGTTCTAAAAGATCATAAATTCGGGAATTTTGCGATTTATTGTCATCATTATTAAAACGGAGAAATTCTATAAAATCAATAGAGAGATTGATACTGATAGCCGTAGCATGGAATGAATCTGTACATACTAATTCAGCATGCTGAATTAGCCAAACAAACTCTTTGGGCCCTGCATTTGTATATACGATGCTTCCTTCAATATTAAAATTTCTGTTCTCTGCAGATTGGATAATAATAAGGCTTTGAATTCCGGTTCGCTCTTGTATATCTATTATTTGAGGTTCATAATTATCTCGGTTTCCAATAAGATAACAAAGTATATATTTCTGAGGAGTAATAAACTCTATAACTGCATTCTGGGCAAATGTAATCCAATCCTGAGGTGTTAGCAGGAATGTCGGATCTAGTACATTGGCGATATCTTGTCTGTTAAGGAGTTTACCTATAAGGTCGCAACCTGTTTTTTCCCGTAATCCGATGTGGTTAAATAATGATATGTGCTTTTTATATAATTCGATTTTATTTTTAGGAAGTTCTTTTACTCCAATACTGGAGGCATATGCTATTCTTTTATTTGAATTGGCAAAATTTAGTAGGTAAAATTCACTTAAATGGAAAGGGTTCCATATCTGGTCACTCCCTGTAATAAAGATGGGATAGTCTTTTAGTAAAGCTTTATATTGTTTTTGGGTATATACATGTTTTATTGATATATCTTCCTGAATAAATTTGAGAATTTTTTTTTGTTTTAAGTCGTTTATGGCTTTTACTGATTTTATAGTTTCTTCAAAATTGAAAAAGGATAGTACATATCTGAGATGAGCTTTCCAGGAAAAATTGTTTGAATTAAATGCTGCTATTAAGTCACACGGATATCCTAATTCTTTGATTTTTTTATATAATGCATAAACTTGAACATTTGTTCCATAGTTTTTGCTTCCGTACCAGGTTATTAAACCTATGTTTTTTTTCATGTTATTATTTTATTAAAGTAATATCCAGATTTTATAAGCAGATATTACCATTAGAATAGTCCAAACTAAAAACAAAACTCTTTTACTGAGTATAAAACCATATAATTTAAAATACCTGCCTATCAGATACATTAATAAAAGAATCTGAAAATAAATATTGAAATTCTGATTAGCAATGAATAGTTCTATACTGCTGATGAAAAATAAGCAAAATATGAAGGTGCTCAAATTTTTTTTGGGTACTTTCTCAAGACTGGTATTCATACCTGGGAGAAGTAATAAAAATAGGAGCCAATCAATTGGAACCTGATATCTTAAACAGAATGTGTAGATTGATGGGTATAAATAACTTTCAGAGAATAGATCTTGTTTTAAAGCTAATCTTATTATTAAATAACTGATAAAAAGGATGATTACCCATATTGTAACATTGTATGATTTACTTGGTGCTTTTTTTGTGTTTAAGTATCCCAAAAACAACATGAGTGAACCGGTTATCATGATAGAGGCGGAGTATTCAATGAGGATTGTTGGGGGGATAAATAGATACCAAAAACAAATAGCAATAAGTACCAGTGTTAGAATGAATAAGCCGGTAATATTATGATTTATATAATTCATGGAGTGTGGTCACCCTTTATTTGAATATTGTTAAATCTGTTTATTTCCCTTTATACATACCTTCATAGTACTTCTCATACTCCCCTGAAGTAATATTATCCATCCAATCCTGGTTTTCCAAATACCACTTCACCGTTTTTTCAATTCCCTCTTCAAATTGTAAACTTGGTTCCCAATCCAGCTCATTTTTTAATTTGGTAGAATCGATGGCATAACGAAGGTCATGTCCTTTGCGATCGGTAACATACGTAATCAGGTCAAGTGAATGTCCTTTGGGATTTCCCAGTAAGCGATCTACGGTTTCGATGATAACCTTGATGATGTCTATGTTTTTCCACTCATTAAATCCGCCAATATTATAAGTTTCGGCAATTTCTCCTTGATGGAAAATGATATCGATAGCACGTGCATGATCTACCACATACAGCCAGTCGCGTACATTTTCACCTTTACCATATACTGGCAATGGTTTTCTGCAACGAATGTTATTGATGAATAGTGGAATTAGTTTTTCCGGAAATTGATACGGACCGTAATTGTTACTACAGTTGGTTACAATTGTCGGCATACCATATGTGTCGTGAAAAGCACGTACGAAATGATCCGATGAAGCTTTTGACGCTGAATAGGGTGAATGTGGATCGTATTTTGTTGTTTCGGTAAAGAATGTACCGTCAAACTCTAATGTTCCATATACCTCATCGGTTGATATGTGGTAAAAACGTTTGCTCTGGTAGCCATTTTCAGAATTTTCCCATAATAACTTGGCAGCTTGTAGTAAGGAGAGGGTTCCCATTACGTTGGTTCTTGCGAAAGTAAACGGGTCTTTAATACTTCTGTCTACATGGCTTTCGGCTGCCAAATGAATAACTCCGTCTATCTGGTATTGGTTGAACAATTCCATTATCCTGTCGAAGTCGCAGATATCTGCTTTCACGAATGTATAGTTTGGAGCGTTTTCGATGTCCTTCAAATTCGCTAAATTGCCGGCATAGGTCAGTTTGTCGAGGTTGATGATATGATAATCAGGATACTTATTTACGAACAAACGTACTACATGGCTACCGATAAATCCGGCTCCGCCGGTAATCATTATATTTCTTTTGAATGTCATGGTGTTATGCTTCTAATTCGTTAATACATTTGATAAATAGATTGGATATCGCATGTCTGGCTTTTAATGGAACTATTCTTTTAGTAAAGTCATGTTTAATACAG
This sequence comes from uncultured Eubacteriales bacterium, assembly GCA_949738935.1. GTDB lineage: Bacteria > Bacillota > Clostridia > Lachnospirales > CAG-274 > MGBC114079. Next base: position 16,517 of record CATJCJ010000480.1, read on the forward strand.
TTCTTCGTCGTAGTTAAAGAGCCATTCGCTATCTTTCAAACAGGAATGGGCTTTGTCTTTTTCAGAGAGAACCACATCGTTTGCCGGTATTCTCCAATTGATTTCCAGAGCGGGATCATTCCATGCCAGAGCACCTTCGCTTTGTGGTGAGTAAAAGTTGTCACACTTATACTGGAAAATAACCTCTTCGCTTAATACACTAAACCCATGTGCAAACCCACGGGGTATAAAAAACTGGCGATGGTTTTCTTCCGTCAGTTCCACAGCCACATGCTGTCCGAAAGTAGGGGAACCTTTGCGGATATCTACGGCAACATCCAGTACTGCACCTTTTATCACACGCACCAGTTTGCTCTGTGCAAAAGGAGGTTTCTGATAATGCAACCCACGGATCACACCATAACCGGATTTGGATTCATTATCCTGAACAAACGTCGTTTTACAGACCTTTTCTTCAAACTCTCTCTGATTGAAAGATTCGAAAAAGTAA
>CATJCJ010000481.1 GCA_949738935.1 uncultured Eubacteriales bacterium
ATTTTTTGTGCATATTTTTGCTTAAAAATATTATAATATTTTTATCTTTATAAAATTATATAAAATTTATTATATTTTGTCAATATTTTTTATAATTTTTTACATTATTATATGGAAATTTGTATTTTTTTAAATATTTTTGTTTTTGGGTTGACTTTTGGGTTAAAGTTTGATATACTTAAAAAAATTGATAATATGCTGACGTGGCACAGTAGGTAGCGCACCGCCTTGGTAAGGCGGAGGTCGGCGGTTCAAGCCCGCTCGTCAGCTTTATTCCATAATATAAAAACGCTGATTTTTAAATTAATCAGCGTTTTTATATGTGCGGAAGTTTCTATATTTTTATATGTTAAAAAGGAGCAGAACAACACTGCTCCTTTTTATAAAAGTTGATAAAATTTAATTAAAGATACAATTAATTTGTGGCTTTTTCTGTAGCTACAACAACACTTGAATCTTCAACGTTAACATTAGTGTTTTCACTAGCATCCTCAATAAGAGCAACATCGCTGGCACTTTCTGTAAAGTCAGCATCACTGGAGCCCTCAATATCAATATCCATTGAAATTTCTTCAGACATAGGCTCAACGTCCATACCAATAGGAGCGGAAGCTTCACTTGTTGTCTCAACAGCGGCTTCTGTTGTTGTTGTTACATCACTTTCACCACAACCAATTAATAAAGAACCTACCATTAAAGTTGATATTGCAATACCTAAAAATTTCTTCATTTTTTAATTTCCTCCTTAAATGAATAAGTAAATACCTAAAATCAAATTGAGCATTTCAACTTTTGTTTGAGTAATTTAAACTCATCAAATGTATTTTATAATGTTTTTTTATCTATTTCAAGTAAACAGTGATAAAAAGGTGTTTTTAATGATAAAAATTAAAAATATATTGGAATTATAAGCGTTTTTGTGTTAAAATATATATGATTCCTTTATTATTTTGACCATTGGAGGGTAAAAGTATGCATGCGGCTTATTTTTGTTTTAAACAAATTGATACCAATAATGTCTGCGATTTACTTGAAAAATATTGTTTGTTTAAGGACTTTAAATTCATTGTTGAAAGATTTTGTTCTGAGGCTCAGTTTTTTAAAGCCTTTGAACATAAAAAATATAAGATTATTTTTTTTGATATGGTTGATAACTATAGTTTATGTATTGGAATTGCCAAACGTATAAGAGAAATTGATAATAATATTTCTATTATTTTTTTCGCCGGTAATAAATATTACGCTTTTGACGCTTTTCAAATATACGCGGCGGATTATATTATTCGGCCCGTTAAATTTGAAAGGCTTGAAATGACTCTTGATAGGATTATGAAAAGTATTTCCGTTTCAAAAAAATTTATTTACGTTAATGTCAATAAAATAAATACGAAAATAAATATTGCCAATATTGTATATATTGAGGTTATTGGAAATGTGTCTTGTATTCATTTGACGTCAAACAACGTTGTTAAAGTTTATATGACTCTTTCAGAATTGGAAAATATGCTTAAAAATAATCCTTTATTTTTAAGAACTCATAAGAGTTATATTATAAATATGGAGTTTGTCAGCGACATGAAAAATAATACCTTTATTATGAAAAATGGTGATATTGTCGCTATTAGAAAAAATAATTGCAGAGAAATAAAACAGATTTATAAAAGATTTTGTATATTTAAAAATCATAAGGATTAGACTTCTTTCGAAATCGCAAAATTATGCCAATCCAGCAAAAAATATTTGTATCAATAATAAAGTTTCGAAAGAAGTATATTGAGGAAACATGAATTTTCGATTTTGATTGACTATGTAATTCTTTTTATTGATTTGCGCTGAATATTTTGAGAATTGATATAAATCTGTTTTGTTAAATATAATTTTTTAAGGAGTGAGTTTTATGGCGGATTGTAATTCTTGTCCATCTAAAGGAAGTTGTCAGAAAGATAGTTCTGAGTGTGGTGTTAAAATTAATTCTAATAACAAAATTAAAAATGTTATTGGTGTTATGAGCGGTAAAGGCGGTGTCGGAAAATCAACAGTTTCTGTTATACTTGCTAAAATCCTTAGAAAAAAAGGGTATTCTGTTGGGATAATGGATGCCGATATTATGGGACCAAGTGTTGGCAGGCTTATGGGTCTTGGCGGGGTCAGGGCTTATGGCAGCAGTGATGGTATTATGCCTGTTGAGACTGATGACGGTATTAAAGTTATTTCTCTTAACTTTATGATTGATGACGAAAATCAGCCGGTTGTTTGGAGGGGCGCTTTGCTCTCAGGGTGCGTCACCCAATTTTGGTCTGATGTTTTGTGGGGAGAGCTTGATTATCTTATTATTGATATGCCTCCGGGAACAGGAGACATTACCCTTACTGTTATGCAGTCAATTCCTTTGACAGGTGTTATCATGGTTTCAGTTCCTCACGATATGGTGTCAATGATTGTCTCTAAATCAATAAATATGGCTAAAAAATTGAACGTTGGGATATATGGAATTGTTGAGAATATGAGTTACGCTCTTTGTCCTAATTGCGGTGAAAAAATTAAATTTCATGACGACACAAATCTTAAAGAGTTTATTGACACAAATAATGTTAGTTTGCTTGCTGAACTTCCTATGAACACGGGTCTCGCTGAACTTGCTGAAAAAGGTTTTGATTGTATTGGAGATGATGTTTTTGATTTGTTTTCCGGAGTTGTAAGCGTTATTGAAAAATAAGTTGGCATACCTCCTTATATTTTTTTATATAATGTAAAGAAAACATTTTTTATAAAACACTAATTTTTATCCAAAGGATTGGACAGTGTTTAGTATTATATGTTAATTGATTATATATAAATTTTCGGGAGGTATATTTTATGGAACCCATAAAAGAAGTTGTAAATATAGACAGACGTGTTGGGCGGGAAGCTTCTCAGGTCCTTGTTGAGGGAGATATTATTGTTCCTGATGTCAAACCTGATATGGAAAGAGTTTTGCAGACGGATTCGATGGTTTCTATTGAGAGTTTTGATGTTGTCAGCGGCAGAATCAGTTTTAAAGGCAAACTTTCTATTGAGCTTATTTATGTTTCCAAAAGCGGGGAAAAGCCTGTACATAGTATTGAGTTTTCAGCTCCGGTTAATGATTTTTTATCTATTGACGGTGTTGAGAAAGGTATGCTTTGCAATGTTAACTGTGATATTGAGAATATTGATTATAAAATGATTAATGATAGAAAAGTTAGCTTTAGGGCGGTTTTGAATGTTTTGGGAAGTGTGTTCTCTTCAGAGGAGGAGAGTGTTGTTGTTGATATTGAGGAAATTTCTGATAACCAAATGATTAAAAGTAATTTTAAGGTTAATGAGATTGTGTTGAAAAAGGCGGATAGATTTATAATAAGAGAAGAAATTCATATTCCGTCCGGAAAACCTAATATAAGTGAGATTGTTCAATGTTCCGCTGAAATATCAAACAAAGATATCCGCGCTCTTGACGGAAAAATCGGAATAAGCGGTGAGCTTATGCTCTCTGTGCTTTATAAAAGTGATTTGAGTGAAAGCGTTATTGAGTTTATTGAAAATGAGATACCATTTAATGGAAGTATTGAGGCCGCGGATGTTAAAGAGAATATGTTTGCCGACGCTGTTGTAAATGTTCAGGATAAGTATGTTAAAGTCTGCCCTGATAGTGACGGTGAGGATAGAATTATTGAGATTGAGATAAGTGTGGGAGCTTTTGCCGATGTTTCTCAAGAAAAGGAAATTGAAATACTTGAGGACGCTTATTGTATTGACAAGAATTTGAGCCTTTCTGAGAAAACAATTGAGTATCCCTCATTTTTATGCAGAAATAAAAGTCAATTTCCTATAAAAGAAGTTGTTTCGATTAATGATGACGACGCTAAAATTTTGCAGGTATTTAAAGTTTCAGGAAAACAGCACCTTGATGAATTTAAAATCCTTGATGATAAAATTGTTGCGGAGGGTATTATTACTGTTGATATTCTTTATATAGCTTCAGATGATGAGATTCCTGTACATTGCTTTAATACGATTATTCCTTATAGGCATACTATTGAGACAAAAGGTACAAGAGAAAATAAGACACTTGACTGTGATATTAAGGTTAATCTTGACAGAATAAATTTGAGTATGCTCTCTGATAAGGAGATAGAAATTAAATGTATGCTTAATTTTTATGTTTGTGTCAATGAAAATAAAACAGCTACTCTTATTGAGGATATTTGTTTTGTTGATTTTGATAAATCATTTTTTGATAAATTTCCAAGTATGACTATATATGTTGTTAAGCCAGGTGATACTTTATGGAAAATCGCGAAGAGATTTAATACTACCATTGAGGATATTGTCGCTGTTAATGATATTGAAGACCCTGATTTGATTTATCCAGGTGAAAAATTTCTTATACTGAAAAAAATTCCTCAACAGGGATTGTAAAATATTTGAACAAAGTCTATAATAGACTTCTTTCGAAACTTCATGTTTGTACAAATATCTATGAAAAAAATATTTAATTTAATGCTTCTTAACGCTTTCGCCGTTTAAAAAGCAAAACGCCTTTCGCTAAAACATTAAATGAAATATTTTTTTGTTGGATTGATGTAATTTATTAGTTTCGAAAGAAGTCTAATTATTAAATTTTTGATTGCAATTACTGATGGTTCTATGGTATAATAAGGACTAAGATAATATCCCAATAATTTGATAAAACAGATTTGAGCTAATATTTTGCGTTTTATATTTCTGTCGAATCTGTTTTATTAAATTTGACGATGTTGTCATAAATATTTATTATTACTGAAAGGTAAGCTGATTTATGTCGGGATTATTTGTAACTATGGAGGGAACCGATGGTTCCGGTAAAACAACTCAAGTTAAACTCTTGAAAGAGTACTTTGAAAGCAAAGGTTTCTCTGTTGTGTGTACAAGGGAACCTGGCGGAAATGTTATCAGTGAGAAAATAAGAAATATTGTTATTGATTCTAACCACAAAGAAATGGGTTCGAGAACAGAGGCTCTTTTGTATGCCGCGGCAAGAGCTCAGTTGGTTTATGAGGTTATTATTCCGACTCTTAAAAGAGGAGATATTGTTATTTGTGACAGATTTGTTGATTCGAGTCTTATTTATCAAGGGGTTGCCAGAAATTTGGGCATTGATAAGGTGGCTGATTTGAATTTGTTTGCTACAGAGGGAATTGAACCTGATATTACGTTTTTTTTGAGGCTTGACCCTGAGAAGAGTATTGAGAGAAAAAAACAATTGAATAAACTTGACCGTATTGAGAATGAAAATTCTTATTTTCATAAAAAAGTTTTTTATGGATATATTGAGCTTGCTGAAAAATTTCCCGAACGTATTAAAATTATAGACGCTTTTGCCGATATTAATACTATACGCGAAAATATTATTGAGTATATTGAGAAATTGCTTTTACAAAGGAGTGTACTATAAATGAGGTGTTTATATGGATTTAAAAATAACAGATACAAGAATTGAAAATTTACCGGGTGTTCAGGGAACAAAAGAAACTTCTAATCAACCTGATTTTAGTTTTACTTTGAACAAGGTTTCAGATGAGAATATTATGCAAAAGCTTCGTCAGATGATGGATGATATATCTGTTCAAGGTAAGAAACTGGCGGACCATATGGATATTAGAGATATGAAAAAATACAGAAGTATGATTACTGATTTTATAAATGAGGTTGTCACAAACTCTCATGAGTTTTCGAGAGAAAATTTTCTTGATAGAAGAGGACGGCACAGAGTTTATGGAATTGTAAAGCTGGTTAATAAAAATGTTGATGAGTTGGCTCAGGAACTTCTTAAAAAAGAAAAAGACCACATCGCTATTCTTGATAAAACAAATGAAATACAAGGATTACTTTTGGACATTATAGTATAGGTGAAATTTAATTTCACCGAAAAATTAATGATAATATTTTGGAGGTGTGGCTGTGAGTGTCACTGATGATTTTCAGTGTAAACTGAAAAAATTTTCTAAGCAGGCGAAAGATACTTTTGACTGCGCTAAATTGGAAATAAAAATTAAAACATATAGTCGAGAATGTAAAAAACGTTATACTAGGATTGGTTCTCTTGTTTATGAGAGCAAGAAAAAAGAGAACTCCGTTAGCAGTGATGAGATTGAGGCGATGTGTAAGGAAATTGATAAATTTAAACATAAAATTAGAGTTATTCAGAAGCAAATAAATGATATTAAGTCTGTCTCAAGTGTTTTGGATTATCATAATAACGAAAATAGCCATAATAAAGTTAATGATAAGGAGAATGTTGAGAATGTTAAACTTCTTAAGTTTTGTCCCAAGTGTAATGTTGGAAATGAGCCCTCATCAGAATTCTGCGCTAAATGTGGGCATGAATTTGAGTAGTTTAGAAAAACTTTGAAAATTAAAGTAAATTAAAGAAAATGCCCTGTGCGGGTATTTTTTTCACCTTTGTTTAGCACTCACAAGGCTTGATGGCTAACAAAATAAGTTGTATAATTACAAACAGTTAAGGGCAAAGATTATTTATGGCAATTTTAATAGACTTCTTTCGAAACTTTATTATTGATACAAATATTGTCTGAAAAAAATATTTAATTCAATGCTTTTTAACGCTTTCGGCGTTTAAAAAACAAAACG
>CATJCJ010000482.1 GCA_949738935.1 uncultured Eubacteriales bacterium
GAATTTAAAGAGTATGAAGAGGCTGTTTTTGACCGGAATATAGATGATGCTATTGCATTAATTGGGCATTCAAGGCTGGTGACGAACGGAAGTCAAAATGATGGAGACAATAATCAACCGGTGTGTGGAGATCAAGTAGTTACTGTGCACAATGGAATTATTGTAAATGTTGAACAGCTTTGGACGCAGCATGGGGAATTAACCAGAAAGAATGAGGTTGATACGGAAATATTTACGTCATTATTAGAGAAATATATGGCTCAGGGAGAGCGTATAGATGCCGCGATAGAGCACGTATATTCTGAAATTCAGGGAATGGCTTCAACCCTGACTTTCCTTTTGAAGGAAAAAGTTTTAATTGCAGCAAGCAATAATGGATCTCTATATTTTTGCAGGAGCAAAAACTGTAAAAGTGTTCTTTTTGCCTCTGAAAGATTAATATTGCATAAATTAATAAACCGATGCAAACTTTCAAATTTATTTTTAGAAGATGATATAGAACAAATTTCGGCGAAAGAGGTTGTTTATGTTGATATAAAAACGAGTGAGATAAGAAAAAATGTTTTGGGTGAAGGCATAAATTTTAAGACAGATTTACAGGAACACGAGAAACATGCAATCAGATCCAGATATGCTAAAAACGATCAAACCGGAGTAAACGAATCTATGGTTAACATATTAGATGAAAAAAAGTTGATTCAGTATGATATAGATATTGAACCAATTAAAAAGATTAGACGATGTACCAAATGCATTTTACCAGAAACAATGCCATTTATAGAATTTGATAGTGATGGTGTATGTAACTATTGCAGAACATATAAAAAACAGAATTATCTTGGAAAAGAAAAACTGCATAGTTGGGCTGAAACGTTGCCTAAAAAGCAGGATGGGCTTGATTCTGTGGTTGCTTTTAGCGGAGGAAGGGATAGCAGTTATGGATTACATTATTTTGTAAAAGAGTTAGGCCTGAAACCTGTTGCATATTCATATGATTGGGGGATGGTTACGGATTTAGCACGCAGAAACCAATCCAGGATGTGTGAAAAATTAGGAATTGAGTTAGTTGTTGTTTCAGCAGATATAAAGAAAAAAAGAGAAAACATTCGTAAAAATGTGAATGCGTGGCTCCGTAAGCCGGATATTGGAATGATTCCATTATTTATGGCCGGCGATAAACATTATTTTTATTATGCAAATAAGGTAAAGAAAGACTTTGGATTAGATACAGTTCTGCTTGCCTCGAACCCTTTTGAAAAGACATATTTTAAATCTGGTTATTGTGGAGTTAAACCGGAAATATTAAGACTTGGTGAAGAAAAGCGTGCGATGGAAAGACTCCCGTTAGAGAGCATTATTAGAATGGCGGGACACTATCTTAGACAATATGTTGGAAATCCGTTATATATTAATAAATCGCTGCTTGATACCATTTCTGCAACGTTAAGTTATTATGTAATTCCACATGATTACTTTTTACTTTTTGACTATATACCTTGGGATGAGAAAGTAGTAAATGAAGTTTTGATCAATGAATATGATTGGGAAACATCCAAAGATACAAAAAGCACATGGAGAATTGGGGATGGAACATCTCCATTTTACAATTATGTATATTATCTGGTTACAGGCTTTTCTGAAAATGATACACTGAGAAGCAATCAGATCAGGGAGGGAATGCTGACAAGGGAAGAAGCGTTAGAGTTGGCATATCAGGATAATCGTCCAAGATTTGATTCAATAAAATGGTATTTTGATACAATTGGTATATCTATGTATGATGCTCTTGAACGAGTTAACCAAATTCCAAGATTGTACTAAGATAATTAATTTGATAAAGATAGCAGATAGGAGCTATGGTTACCAATGCGGCTTAAGGAAGAAAAAGAAGTTACAAAAAATTCTGTTGATGGGATTCTTTGGAATTATGTGAGCATTTTTATATTATCAATTAGCGGTTTGCTATTTAATGTTATTATAATGATGTTCTATGATGCAACAATACTGGGGATTTTTAATCAATCATATTCCTGGTATATTGTGTTCTCACAGGTAACAGTATTTGGGATACAAGCTTCTATAACTAAATATGCCGCTGAGTATAAATATGATAACGATACATTATCAAAGCTATTTGGAAGTGCGCTGCTGACAGTAAGTGTGCTTGCAGTTGGATTTAGCATAGCTATTGAAGGAATATTATACTTGATTCCAAATAATAAATCTGATTTGATAATTAGCATTAAAATTGTAGTTTTGGCATTAGCATTTTTTTCGTTAAATAAGTTTTTACTGGGATTTTTAAATGGGCTTTCTTTGATGAAACCATATGCTGTTTTTCAAGCATTACGATATATTTTAATTGCACTTAGTATTTGCTTTTTGGCTATTATTAATGCAGAGGGGAAAAATATTACGGTATGCTTTTTGATTGCAGAAGCTATTTTATTTCTTATAATTGCAGTTTATTTATTAATAGAAAGAGTAGTGAAGGTTAAAATAACGAAAAAATGGGTGCTATGCCATTTGAATTTTGGTATTAGAATCCTTCCTTCTAATTTTGTATTAGAATTAAATACAAGGGCAGATGTTATTTGCTTGGGACTGCTATTGCATGATGATTATCTAATAGGTATATATTCATTTGCAGTTTTGTTTGCAGAAGGATTTTATCAAGTGTTTGTTGTGCTTAGGAGAAGTCTTAACCCCGTATTGACTGAAAAGTATATAAATTCTGAACGATTTGTGGTAAAATTTATATGTAACAAAAAATATATTTGATAGGAGAGATTTTTTATGAAACTTTTTATTGATACCGCGAATGTTGAGCATATTCGTGAGGCAAATGATTTGGGGATTATATGCGGTGTTACTACTAATCCGTCACTTATCGCTAAAGAGGGCAGAATTTTTACGGATGTTGTTAAAGAAATAACTTCTATTGTCGATGGTCCTATTAGCGCTGAGGTTATTAGCCTTGAACATGATGGTATGGTTAGTGAGGCTCAGGAGCTTGTTAAAATTCATAAAAATATTGTTATTAAAATTCCTATGACTCTTGAGGGTCTTAAGGCTGTTAAAATTTTGTCGGCTCAGGGGGTTAAGACTAACGTTACTCTTATTTTTAACGCCGCTCAGGCTTTGATGGCGGCAAGAGCGGGCGCCACATTTGTTAGTCCTTTCCTGGGAAGGCTTGATGATATTGGTCAAGACGGCATTTCTCTTATTGAGGAAATTGTTGATATATTTGGTTTGCATGGAATTAAGACTGAAATTATCGCGGCAAGTATAAGAAATCCTCTTCACGTTATTAACGCGGCGAGAGCTGGAGCTCATATAGCTACAATTCCTTATAACGTAATTATTCAGATGAGTAAACACCCTCTTACGGATAACGGCATTGAGAGATTCCTGAAAGATTGGGAAAGTGTTCCTAAAAACTGATTTTTTGTTAATTATGTGTGATACATAGGAGGATTTTTTTTATGAATACAGAACAATTGGCAATAAACACTATAAGACTTTTAAGCGCGGAGGCTATTGAAAAGGCTAAATCCGGTCATCCGGGTATTACTATGGGTTCCGCTCCCGCCGCTTATACTCTTTGGTCTAAATTTTTAAAGCATAATCCTGAAAATCCTGATTGGGCTGATAGAGACCGTTTTGTTTTGTCAGCCGGTCACGGCTCTATGCTTTTATATTCTTTGCTTCATATTTTTGAATATGGTTTAACTATTGACGATCTTAAAAATTTCAGGCAATTTGGTTCTATGACACCAGGTCACCCTGAGTATGGACATACAAAAGGTGTTGAGATTACTACGGGTCCTCTTGGTCAAGGTGTTGCCAACGCTGTTGGTATGGCTGTCGCTGAAAGTCATCTTGCCGCTAAGTTTAATACTGATGATATTAAGATTGTTGACCATTATACTTACGCTTTGTGCGGTGACGGCTGTATGATGGAGGGTGTTGCTTCTGAGGCGGCTTCTCTTGCCGGGACATTGGGTCTTGGCAAACTTATTTTGCTTTATGACTCAAATAATATCACTATTGAGGGAAGTACTGATATCGCTTTCAGAGAAAATGTTGGAGATAGATTTAGAGCTTACGGCTGGCACGTTCAGAAGGTGGACGACGGCAACGACACAGCCGCTATAGCGAAAGCTATTGAGGAAGCTAAGAAAGTTTCTGACAAACCGTCTTTGATTGAAATTAAAACGATTATTGGTTATGGTTCTCCCAATAAAGCCGGAAAACCATCCGCTCACGGAGCTCCTCTTGGCGCGGAGGAAATTAAGCTTACTAAAGAAAATCTTGGCTGGCCATATGAAGAGGAATTTTTTGTTCCTGATGAGGTTAGAGCTGAAATATCTGATATTAAAAAATCTCTTAGAGCTAAAGAAGAACAATGGAATGAGCTTTTTGCTGAGTATGAGAAGAAGTATCCTGAACTCGCTGAGGAATGGAAAGCTTGGCAGGAAAATGATTTCGCTAAGGCTCTTTATGATGATGAGGATTTTTGGACTTATAACGAGGAGAAAGCGACAAGAGAATCTTCCGAGATTGTTCTTAACAAGGCGGCTAAGGTTGTTCCTAATCTCTTTGGAGGCTCCGCTGACCTTTCACCGTCAAATAAAACTGTTATGAAAGGCAGAGAATATTTCTCTAAAGAAACTCCGGAGGGTTCTAATTTCCACTTTGGTATTCGTGAACACGCTATGACCGCTATGGCTAATGGTATTATGGCTCACGGCGGACTTAGAGCATATATCGCCGGATTTTTTGTTTTCTGTGATTATATGAAACCGTCTTTGAGACTTTCAGCTATTATGAAACTTCCTGTTGTGAGCGTTCTTACTCATGACAGTATTGGTGTTGGAGAAGATGGACCGACTCATCAGCCTATTGAGCAGCTTGCCGCTTTGAGAAGTATTCCGAACTATATTGTTTTCCGCCCTTGTGACACAAATGAGACCGCTGCCGGCTGGTATGCGGCGCTTACAAGAAAAGACGCTCCTGTTGGTCTTGTGTTTACAAGACAAAAAACCAAGCTTCTTAAAGAAAGCGGTAAAAACGCTTTGAAAGGCGCTTATATTGTGAGAGATTCTGAGAAAGAAACTCCTGATGTTATTCTTATGGCTTCAGGTTCTGAGGTTGGTCTTGTATATGACGCTTATGATGTTCTTAAAGAAAAGGGTGTTGACGCTAGAGTTGTTAGTATGCCTTCATTTGAACTCTTTGAGGAACAATCAGATGAGTACAAGGAAAGTGTTCTTCCTAAAAAGGTTACTAAGCGTCTCGCTGTTGAGGCGGCTTCTGATTTTGGATGGCATAAATATATTGGTCTTGACGGAGATATTATTTGTATGGAAAACTATGGTGAGTCTGGTCCTTACGCTAAACTTTTTGAAAAGTATGGCTTTACGGTTGAGAATGTTGTTGAGCATGCTTTGAGGTTATAAAAAAGTTTTGGGGATTTGCCTAGAGAAGATATAATTAAAAATAAAATCTGATTAAAATAAAAACTGAGGAGCCGCTTTTAAATATACAGCGTCTTCTCAGTTTTTTAAAGTATTATATAGCTCGAGTAACCTTGTTCGCACGTAAACATCTTGTACAAATATAAATTGATTTAACTGTTCCATTTTCAACGATTTTAACTTTTTTTACGTTAGCTTTCCAAGTTTTATTCGCTCTTCTGCTGACTTGGCTACGATTGATACTTATTCTATGTCCTTTTTGTCTTGCTTTATCACAAATCGCGCATTTTGCCATTTCGCACAGCACCTCCTTAAAAATCTAATTAAATATTGACAAAAAATTACCGTTCATTATTATAACAGATTTACTGTTTAAATGCAAGGAAAATTTAAAAAAATTAAAAGCTTTCTTGTCTTTTATTATGAATGTATCTCGCCAAATATATTATTGGGGTATCGGCTAGGCTTGTCACAATAAAAATTATATAACTGGAAACACATATATTTATTAGTGTGCTGAAATCGTATACAAATAAAAATGAACCGAATGTGAATAATATGTTATTTATTAATTGTGAGAGTAATGTTGAGCCATTGTTTCTTAACCAGAGAAATCTCTTTGGATCGCCAAATTTTTTTGTCGTGAAGTCCCACCATTTGTGATATGCCCAAACGTCAAATCTTTGTGATATAAAATAGACTACAAGGCTCGTTATCATTATTCTTGGTGTGTTTGAGAATACTTCTGATATTGCCGGAAAAATAAAGTCGTTTTCGCTTGGGGTATATAAGAACCACGAGTTTGTTAATAATAAAAAACATATTGAGGAAAACATACTCATATTTACCGCTTTTTGGGAGAGTTTTTTGCCTTTTACCTCACTTAATATATCAGTTATCAAAAATGTGGCTCCGAAAAGTATATTTCCGAGAGTTTGTTCCATTCCGTAAGCGTTTATAAGAATTAAAACTTCTATATTAGCGGTGATTGTCGCTAATACGGAAAAACAAAACAGTCCATTTTCTCCAAAAATTATAAACCAAATTAAAACCGCTCCATATATTCCAATTAAACTTATTATTAACATTAACTCATTATTCATTTTCTTTATCTCCCCCTACTCCAAAGTCAGTGTTTTCCATTAAAATATCAATATTGTTGAAATCTTTGTATTTTTTGTATAAGCTTTCTTTAAATATTTTTATTACTTTTTTATCGGGCTTTATTGGTGTTTTATTTTCTGTCATTATGTTTATACAAACTCGGTTAAAGTACTTTATTCCTGTTTGTATGTCATTTTCCATTGATTTCTGAGTTTGACCTGAAATTCCAAAAAGCAGACATACCTCATCAAAGTATTTTGCTATTTCAGCCGGTGAGACGTTTGGTATTCCTTTTAATAAGTATTTTTCTCGAAAGTTATAGTCAAAGGTTTCTATTCCGCTTTTTATTTTTACGGTTATTCCGTCTTTCTCAAAATAGTTTTTGAAAGATTTAACGCAATCTTTGTGTATCCAGTGGCATTCAAAATGAAGTTTTTTTATGTCTTTTTTTAGACATATGTCTTTTATTGTTAATATTGTGTTTTTGTCTAAATCGGTAAAGCTTCCGGAATTTATGACTTCTAAAACTTTATATTTTCCTGTCACTTTTTTTAAAATTGTTTTATTTAGTTTATAATTTTTATTATCGTCCGGATTAAAATCTAAATGATAGTCACAGAAACGGCACTTTCTCCATTTGCAGCCATTTCCCCTGAGAAGGACTATTTCTCGTTTGTTTTTTGAGTCTATTGTTGAATATCTGTTTAAAGTCATTTTTTTTAACGTTTTATTTTAACGTCTTCTTTCCTCCTTGTTTTTTAAAGATTTGTGTATTTTATTTACAGTAATTCCAAAATAGATAGAGGATGGAAAAACATTTTATCTATAGCAATCCAACCTAAAAATAACGTGAGTTCAACGAAAGTTTTCAGTGAAACTCAGCGAAATTAATTTATAATAAATTTGTCACTGACATAAAAAAAGCCCTTAAAGGGGCATAATAAAAAAGTATATGGTCGGGTTATCATATACTTGGCTCCCTTAGTTTTGTTTTTGTGGACAGGATGGTTTCGAACTGTCCTATTTAATTTTTATGAGAATCATGATAGCACATTTTCTTTTTTATGTCAAGTATGGAACCTTTTTCTATCGCAAAAAGGTTCCATACCTCCAAAAACGCTATTGAAGCATTAAAAACCTTGAGGTTTCACCTCAAACTCCACAAACTTTTTAAAAAAAGTTTGACAAAAACTTTCGTTCGAAACTACGTTTCGCTGAGTTTCACTGTAATTTTTCATCGAACTCACGTTATAATAAAAAGGCTTGAGTTTTTGATTTTAATAATTTTGATAGAAATTTGCAATTATGTATTTATTTTTTGTTAAAATTATTGTATAATAATATTAC
>CATJCJ010000483.1 GCA_949738935.1 uncultured Eubacteriales bacterium
ATAATCTTGGCAGGAATATCTTTAAGTCGGAGCTTATAAATTATCACAATCAGCTTGAGGCGATACAGGCGATTGAGAACTTTAATTCTGAGGATATTACTGTTGAAAAGGGCGCTCAGAAAGGCGATGTTATTGTTAATGAGTATATTGAGCCTGTGGGAGCTATGGATAAGCTTTACATGACTTGTGTTGTGGAATAAGAAAAGAGGTGATTTTATGAATACGTTAGCTGTTGAGAGTATTGTAAACGGAGCTATGGGTACATGTACCGCCACAATAGACGGAAATATTGAGGATATGCTTTATGTTAAAAATATTGAGGTTAAAGTTGAGAAAAACAAAAATGAGATTAAAGTACTGGGACAGACGGGAGCTAAACATAAGGCTAATGGCTGGAATGGTACAGGCTCTATGAATGTGTATTACTGTACAAGCAAATACAGGGAAATGATGCTTGAATATATGAAAAACGGCATTGACACATATTTTGATATAACTATTGAAAACAGTGACCCGAGTACTGATATAGGAAGTCAGACAGTAACTATTAAAGGTGTTAATCTTGACAGTATTATTATGGCGAAACTGGATATTGATTCCACAGAGCTTGATGAGGATATGGATTTTACTTTTGATGATATTGAGATACTTGGCCAGTTTGGCGCTGTTGTTTCAGAATAAAAGGATATAAAATAAAAATATATAAACAATATGAAATCGTATTATTTAAGGATTTATAATACGAGATAGGAGGATTTTTATTATGACTACACTACAGGAATTTTTAAATCAGAACATAGTTGAGGGTATGACTAAAAAAGTACCTGTCTCTGAAAGAATCAAGGATAAGGACGGAAAGCTTCTTGAGTTTGAGATTAAAAGTATAAGCCAGAGAGAAGTAAGAGCTTTGAGAACAAAGTATACAAAAGTCAATAAAAAAGGCAAACAGGAAATTGATTCTGAGGCGCTTAATGAGGAACTTGTTATTGGCTGTACAATTAATCCTAATTTTAAGGACGCTGAGAGCATTAAGAAAGTCGGATGCGCTACTCCATCGCAGTATCTGAATAAGGTTCTTTTGCCGGGAGAGATAGATAATCTTAACAAAGCTATTCTTGAACTTTCAGGATTTGGAACCAGTATTGATGAACTGGTTGAAGAAGTAAAAAACTGATTAAGGGCGGTGAGCCCGAAACCTGTTACGCTTATATGGCTTTTATAAAAACAGGATTGCTGCCAAGGGATTTCGCTGATC
>CATJCJ010000484.1 GCA_949738935.1 uncultured Eubacteriales bacterium
AGGCTTTTATGAGCAAATCAATTGGTACCGAATGCTACAAGGAGAAGAAGGAAAACAAAAGCAAGAAAAAGCATTTTGATTGGAGTTGCTTAAATCCGCAAGAAATTTTCAATCTTTGCAAGCGTGATATGCTTGAAGAATCGGATGTCATTCGCAGAGGTCGAAATATTCCCGACTCATTAAAATTTGACCCTAAATCTGATTCGGCTTTCTTTTTCGGGAAAGAAAATACCGGTCAATACGTCGGAAAGAAAGCAAATTTTGATGGTCACATATTGGTCACAGGAGGGACTGGAAGTTGGAAGACGATCAACAACGCACGTACCACAATTTTCGTGTGGAAAGGAACCATATTTTTGTTCGACTTTAAAGGTGATCTTATTTATTTTGCTAAAATGCGGAATTCCAAAATACTGTATTTGATTCGAGGACATAAAAATCGGTACTATTTTAATCCTTTTTCTGTTTTCAAATCAAAAGATGATGAGGATTTGGCACAACGTGCGCAGGAACTAAGCAATGCCATTATTCCGTTATCATGCAATGCTTCGGAGCCGTTTTGGATTGAGGCAGCCCGAAATGTTTTAGCAGGTGCGCTTTTATATTTTTACCGTTTAGGAAGCAGCTTTATTGAGGCTATGATCGAAATAAAAACGCAGCCGCTGTCTGAATTGTTAAAGAAGATTACTACAGATAAGCTTGCAGGCGTTTTAATAAACCGAGATCTTGAGCTAAATCCAAAAACGCTGTCAGGAGTAAGTATGGAGCTTCACAATCACATAGCCGTCTTTGCCACAGACACGCTGATTCAAGAGGTACTTTCGTCTTCGGACGATGATTACAAAGAACAAATTACATGGGAAGACCTGGAAAATCAGGATGTTTTTATACGGATTGATCAAAGTAAGGTTGACCAGTGGGGCGGCGTAATACGTTTGCTTTTGATTCAGCTTATAAGGACATTGGAAAGGCGCCCTGAAAAATACGATTCAGAAAGCCATGGTATAAAGCCTACACTTCTTTTATTGGACGAGTTTCCTCAATATGGTAAAATAGACATACTTACGTCATCATTAAAAACTTTGCGGAGTAAGAAAGTAACATTTGCCCTCTTTTGTCAAAGTCTTGCCGACTTAGACGAAACATACGGCAAAGACACTCGCCGTTCTATTCTGGATAACTGCCCCTATAAGGTTATTCTCAGAGCAGCTGATGCGGAAACTCAACAGTATTTCTCCGATCTTGTCGGAATGGTAAAGGTACCGTCCATGGGAATTTCATTCCAACATAGCGTTTCCAGAGAACCGGACGGTTACAGCCTTAATATCAGCGAGACCATGCAACCGATTATTTTTCCCCATGAATTTGGTGCGCTGGATGATGTTATACTGCTTTGTCCAGAACCTGAGAGGTTTTGTAGATTAGAAAAGGAAACACGGTACAGAAATTGACCGCATATACAGAAAGGAGCATATCATGCCTAAAACACTTGAAGAACGCATAGCCGAGAGCAAAGCGAAAACAGCCCACCTTGAACAACAGCGAAGAGCAGAATTATATAGAGAACGGAAGATGAAAAAGAAGCTTGATCAAAGACGTTGCTACGTTGTCGGTGAGCTGGTCTGCAAATATTTTCCGGCTCTCAAAGAATTAAAACCCGGAACCAAGGAGCAAAATAAAATAATATTCAAAAAATTTGAAGCGTTTTTGTCGTCCCTTGCCTCAGATGAAAATGTTAATAAGGAGGATTTTTAAATTGTCTCTTTGTCACATTGAAATCAAAAACATAAGCCGCAGCCAAAAGCGGGGTGGATCAATAGCAAGACTCGCATGCTACATAAGCGGCAGAAACTTGTTCGACTTATTCAAAAGCAAGAAATGCTACCAAAAAAGATACGATGTGGAATTTTTCAAAATTTTTCTGCCAATAAACGCTCCGCCGGAATACGGCGATCTGCAAACTCTATGCAATAACATTAACAAATCTGAAACACGATGTAATTCAAGAACCGGACGACATTTTATTTTATCGCTGCCAAACGAACTTCCGATAGAAGAGCAGATAAATATCGTTTGCAAATTCACAGAAAAGAATTTTATACAAAATGATTTATGTGTAATTGCGGCTATTCACTCCGGAACAAACCAGACCGATCCATCAAAAAACAACCCTCACGCCCATCTTATCGTTTCCACAAGAACTGTTGATTTAAAAGGCTTTAACCCAAAAAAAGACCGTGAACATAATAAAACAGAATACATCACTGTTTGGCGTAAGGGATGGGAAAAAGAAGTAAACAGAGCTTACGAGCGAAACGGATTAGATAACCGCGTAAGTCACGAAAGCCTCGAAGTACAAGGCATAACCGACCGTGAACCTATTTGCCATTTATCCCAAAGCGACTGGCAAAAGGAGCAGCGCGGCATACGCACTTATATGGGAGACCGCAAGCGTGCTATTGAAAAACATAACCGCGAACTTCAATTAGAACGTGAGCAAAGGCAAGAGCGTGAACATGAGCTTGAAATTGAATTATCCCGTTGATAGCCGCAACAGTATTCTGTTTGCTCTTGTTTATATGTTATTTTACCATAATCTGCAACTAAAGTCAACAGCTTATGCAAAAGCACATTTTAAGGAGGAAAAATGAACAAAAGTATATTAAAGCTTAATCCTTGCGTAAATAGCGTTTTCGGCTATTACCGAACTACCTTTACCACCAAACATGGACGAAAGGTTTATTTATCAATATCAGTTTCCGATGACCGCTGCACTATTACCGACTGCTTTTACATTGACCGCAATCAAAATCGAATTGGTTTCGATCGTTACAGTTCCAAACCGCTTAAACTCAAAACTTTTGAGTTTCCAACTGACAAGCTGCTTTGCGTGATTGAAGAAGAGCTTGACAAAAAATTCTACGGCATTGAGTATATTTCAGACAAAACCTATGATTTGCCCCTTGAAATGTATATCGCAGCAAAATCAAAGGAAAGCTTCACCAAATACCGATTTTTGATATTTTTAGGAGAAGGCGAAACCCACAACGGTCTGCCTGTACGCTTGCACACTCGGCTTAAAAATCAGCTTCACCGCTCGATCTATGTAGATTTAGCTTATTACATGAACGGACAAGGCGTAGTCAACCAATGCTGCTACTACGACCGCAGATACAAGCGCCAAGACATTAAAATCACTCCGCCGCAGCTGATAAGCGTTTTCTTTCCGTACACCAACGATGGAATACTAAATCTTATCAACCACGAAATATGCTGTAATTTCACGCATATAATCGTAACAAGCGGAATCGACATAGATTCCAATACCACACCGCTTTGCGGAGCAGTTTAGGAGGTACTTATGGCAAAACTGGCAACCGAATACACGGACATCAAGGACATACGGCACCAAGTGGAACATATTATCCCAACAAGTGCTGATGAAAGCCGCAAGGAAAGAATTAAAGAGGAACTCTGCAACATACTTTCCAAACCGAAAAAGATTTCTGCCTAATAATTATCCTAAACACATTTTACCATAGGAAGGAGGTGGTGTCAAGTTGATTGTAATTTACGCCCGCAAATCGATAGAACGTGAAAACAGCATAAGCTGCGAAACCCAAATCGAATACTGCAAATCCATGATAAAGCCCGACGAGCGGAGCGAAAAAGTCATTACCATAGTAGACAACGGCTTCTCCGGCGGCAACGTAAACCGTGACGGCTTTCAAAAGATGATGAAGCTTATCCGTCAAGGCAAAGTGCGCAAAGTGATAGTTTACAAATTAGACCGCATGAGCCGTTCATTAGCCGACTTTGTGGACATTCTGCAAGAGTTTAAACTGCACGATGTTAAATTCGTATCCTCGCAGGAATCCTTTGACACCTCCTCGCCCTACGGTGAAATGATAGTAAAGCTGTTGGCGGTATTTGCGGAGTTTGAGCGCACCTCGATAATCGAGCGCGTCACCCAAGCTTACGCCCACCGCAGCGAAATGGGCTTTTATATGGGAGGACGTCAGCCCTACGGCTTCGAGCTTGTCCCCGCTGTTATTCACGGTATTAAAACCAAAAAGCTGAACCCCATTCCCTCTCAAATCGAGCAGATACGTTACATATACGAGGTTTACGCACAGGAAAGTGTTTCTTTAAGGCGGCTGCTGGATATTCTTATATCGGAAGACAAAAAGCCCTTGGAAGGCAGCGACTGGTCAACCGCAAAGCTTTCCGCTCTGCTGAAAAATCCGATTTATGTAAAAGCGGACTCGGATATATACGATTACTACGAAAGACACGGAACGCAAATGATAACAGACCTGTCAATGTTTACGGGCGAATACGGCGCACAGCTGTACGGACGCAGCAAGCACAAGCCCGATGATCCCGACTGGTTCGATATGAAGCTTGTTTTAATGACTCACCAAGGAATAGTGTATTCCGACATCTGGCTAAAATGTCAAAAAAAGCTGTCCAAAAACAAGCAGATCACCAACAGCTTTAGCAACGGCACAAGCTGGTTAGCGGGAAAAATCGTCTGCGAAAAATGCGGGCATCATATGACTACCGTAAAAGCTGTAATCAACAATAACGGGGAAATTCGGCGGTATTTCAACTGCACCGGAAAATCCCACCAAAAGATTTGTACAGGAACCAAGGTCACAATTTACGCCGAAGATCTGGAAAATATGGTTTACGACTGTATTACCGAAAAGCTGTCGGATCTAAAAGAGATAAAGCGAATCGGCAAAACCGCCGATTACTCCGAAATAAACGACCTGAAGCTGAAGCTTAAAACTGTTGAGCAAAACGAAAAGCAGCTTATAGACACCATGCTGTCGGGTGGATTTAACGCCGATTTACTTGCGCTGGCTAACCGTAAGGCGGAACAGCTGAAACTGGACAGAATAGCCTTGCAGGACAGAATAGACGAGCTAAAAAGCAAAAACGAGGACGCGGCTGTTATCGTAAATCTCAGCAGGTCTTGGAAAACCGCTGATTACAGGCGAAAAAAGGAGGTCGCCGATATTATGATTGACAAAATCCTTATTGGGGAGGACGGCGGCACTAAGGTTATCTGGAATATCTGATTTTAGTGGGTGATAATTGCATAAATTTAGTCAAGTATGATTTGATCAATCGTATTTGACTAATTTTTTGTAATCAATTCTAAAAAATATCATATTATTTCCATTATTGATTCTATTACCCAAAATCATTTTTTTTGATTTTTGGGTAATAGAATTATAAAAGAAAGTGCCATTTTCTATTATTTTTTGTTCAAAAGTGCAAATAATCAAGATAAAAACATCTAAAAAGGTGCAAATAATTAAAATAAAAACTTGCAAAAAGGTACATGTTATGATACAATAATATTATTAAGGACACAAGGAGGATTATTTATGGAACGCAGCGCAGCTTTTAAAATAATTGACTGGAACAACAGCAAAAACAGAAAGCCCTTAATTGTATGGGGCGCAAGACAGGTGGGAAAGACCTATCTTGTAAAAGAGTTGTTTGCCGAAAGATATTATAAAAACAGTTATATCTATATTGACTGTAAAATTGAAGATGAAATCAGAGAGTTTTGCGCAAAAACCGCAAACGCCGAGAAGATTATCGAGTATATCTCACTGCTCAAGGGCAGACGGATAACTGAAAAAACATTGCTGATTTTTGACGAGGTGCAGGAATGTCCAAATATCATATCATCTCTGAAATACTTTTGTCAGGATTACAGAAATATTCCTGTAATTGTCACCGGCTCTATGGTTCGCATTAAAATCCAACGTGAAACTCACAAAAGAGGCTCTGCCGACTCCGGCAAATTTCTTTTTCCTGTGGGCAAAATCAATCAGATCACTGTATACCCCATGACCTTTGACGAGTTTTTATCAAACAGAAATAACATGCTGTATGAAAAAGTGGCAAAGGCATATAATAACAAATCACCGCTTGATCAGAAAATTCACGAAATGGCAATGGATCAGGTTTACAAATATCTGCTGATAGGCGGTATGCCTGAAGCGGTGAGCGTATATCTCGACAGTGAAAATATTCTTGAATCAAGAGAGGTATTAAAGGTTCTGTATGACAACTACCTTTCCGATATGGAGCTGTATCAGGCAAGCAGGGAAGCGGTTTTGCGTTCGCGGACATTATTTTCCAATATATACAGAGAGCTTAACAAGGAATCAAAAAACTTCTCTCCCGGTCTTATTGAAGAAAAAAGCAAAAACAGAGATTTTGCCACCTCAATTCAGTGGCTTACAATGGCGCATATAATAAATCAGTCCTTCCTGCTTAAAGAAAGCGTAACGATGCCGCTTTTGGCAAGCAACGAAAGCAACTTTCGTCTTTTCCTCGGCGATATAGGTATGTTTTCTTATCAAAGCGGAATCAATGCGGCATCCTTTGTGTCAAGCGAAAGAGAAAACACTCTTTCGGGAATTTTCTTTGAGAACTTTGTAGCAAACGAGCTTACCGCAAAGGAACACAAGCTGTTCTACTGGAAAGGAAAAAACTCCGCAGAGCTTGAATTTATTGTTGAATCCGATAACAAACTGTATCCCATTGATGTAAAAAAAGGCAGAGGTACTTTAAATTCTTTGGAGAAATTTTCAAATCACAACAAGTTTGAGTTTGCAATAAAGGTTTCAAAAAACAATTACGGCTATAATGCTGAACAGAAGCTTTTGACGCTGCCATTTTATTATTTTCCATTTGCCGCAGGGGATTTGGCGGAGGGGAAAATGGAGGTGTGAAAAAGTTTGTGCTTTACGGCTAATTAAAAACAGATAATATTTTTGTTTTTGAGATTTAAATCTCAATTTTAAGGATTTTTTTCTTAAAAAAGTATTTTGATATTGACTATTGGGTATAAATATAATATAATAGTCAATGAAAGGAAGGGCAAAAAACCATGCTTTGTCAATTTATATTCAAGAATTTCTATTCTTATAAGAATGAAACTATTTTTGATTTGCAGTCCGAAAACTCTATCAACTCTGAAAACTCACCTTTCGGGGAGTCTTTGCTGCAAGGTGCGGATAATAAAAAATTTTTGCCTGTTTCGGTTATTTATGGTCCCAATGGCGGTGGTAAGTCAAATCTTTTAAAAGCATTAGGATTTGTTATCAGTATAGTGGTAAAGCCAATTTTGCTTTTGAAAGAATATAGATACGAATTTACTGATGTAGAATTCGCGCCATTTGTTTTCGACGAAATATCCAAGAACGAACCAACGGAATTTACATTATTTTTCAGACCAAATGAAGAAATAGAATACAAGTATTTTATATCATTAAAAAACGAAAAAATCCTTTCGGAATACCTCTATTGTAAAAAAACAAAATCAGGCAGCAAAACAGTAACTCTTTTTGAACGCACGGAAAATAATATATCATTAGGAGCAAGCATAAAAAAAGCAAATATGAATACAAACGTAAATGAAAAAATGCCATATATTTCATTTTTGCATATAAACTATAATATTGAATCAATAAATACTGCGGTTGATTGGTTTAGGCGATGTGTTGTCCGCAATTACGCAAACTATGATATCGAAAATTACTTTAGGCTTCCCGGCAACGAAAATCTAAAAAATAAAGTTATTGCATTGATGAATGATGCAGGGATAAATATAAGCGGATTTATTTTTGAGAAAATTTCACGCGATGAAAATGACGACTCAATTGATATTCTTTTAGAACACACAGTATACAATAAAAAGTATTTTCTTAATTTAAAATACGAATCTGATGGTACACAAAAGCTTTTCAATATCATTCCTTATGTGATAATCGCTTTGACGCAAGGTTCTCTTATGGTTGTTGATGAGCTTGACGCCAAACTTCACCCCAAACTGCTAAAATTCATAATAATGCTGTTTAAAAATCCTGACATCAATAAAAATAACGCACAGCTTATTTTTACCTCTCACGATATTTCCACAATGAAAAGCAGTGTTTTCCGCACCGATGAAATCTGGTTTGCCTGTAAGTTAGAAGATGAATCAAGCGATTTGTATTCTTTATATGAAATTCGTGACGAAAACGGTAATCATATTCAGCCCAGTGCAGCTTTCGATAAGCAGTATCTTGAAGGAAGATACGGAGCTGATCCGTATTTTCGCAATATGATGGATTGGGAGTGATAGTATGTCTAATAAACCGCCTAAGAAAGGTGACTTAAACAAAAGCTGGATGGCTCCTCGACGTGATAGAAAAAGGGGCATTGCTCCCGAATATCATTTAATTGTTGCCGAAGGAAAAGAGACCGAGCCAAATTATTTTGAAGGACTGAAAAATCAAATCAATTCAAAATATCCCGGTCGCATATCCATGAAAATTATAGGAGCGGGAAAAAATACAAAAGGGCTGCTAAAATATGCTCAAAGTGTTGCGTCTTCATCTGTAAATGAATTCAGGCATATTTGGATAGTATTTGATAAGGATGATTTTCCCACAAAAGATTTTGACGAAACTTGCTCTGAGTGCGAAAAGCTTTCAAATGAAAATGAAAACACTACATATCACGCCTTATGGTCGAATCAATGTATAGAATATTGGTTTTTGCTTCATTATATTTATTTGGAAACACCGCTTAACCGCAAAGACTACTTCTCAAAATTATCCAGGTATATGAAAAGAAAGTACGAAAAAAATCAAGCTGATGTTTATACACTGTTAAATCCGAATTTACATACTGCTATTGAAAACGCTAAAAAAATAGCAAGACGGTATGCTGATGCGAATCCTTCCGAATGTGATCCGTGTACAAAGGTTTATGAAATATTTGATATGTTGAAAATTTATCTGTAATATCCATTTACCAAGCTTACTCCCAAAAGGGCAAATTTTAATATCAATAACAAAAAGCACTGTCTGCGGCTCAAACCCGCACAACAGCGCTTTTTCTTCATTATAATCACCTTTAACTTTGCAAGCATTGTATCGCCGAACCTCTGAAAATGCACTACTTCCCTCTCTCTCAAAAACCTTATAACATTATTTACATCGGGATCGTCGGAAAGTCTTAAGATATTGTCG
>CATJCJ010000485.1 GCA_949738935.1 uncultured Eubacteriales bacterium
CGAGAACCTCTATCCCGTGCAGATCGAGGATTTCATCCGCCAGTACAACCCGGTACACGATGTGGCCGTCATCGGCCTTCCCGACAAGCGTCTCGGCGAGATCGCCGCTGCGATCATCGAGTTAAAGGAGGGCATGAGCTGCACCGAGGAGGATATCAGCGAATTTTGCCGGAAGCTGCCCCGCTACAAGCGGCCGAAAAAAATTATTTTCGCGGACATTCCCCGCAACCCCACCGGAAAAATCGAAAAGCCGAAGCTTCGGGAAATCTACTGCGGCAAACGGCTCGTGGAGGCGGAAAGCCAGGGCTGATCCCGCATCATCACACAGAACAGGGTTTTTAAACTCCATTCAAAACCGGAATTTGAACCTTGCCCTGACCGCTCATACGGACAAAAAGGCAGGAAAATCACATATACAGAAAGCAAAATGACGGCGGAAACTATTCCCTGCCGTCATTTTTCTGCCCAAAAATTTGTAAGGTTTTCGAATATTTCCTGTCTTATAGAATGAAGGAGCTTTCAAAGACACAGAGAGGAGACATGATATTGGAAGATAGCACAATCATAGAGCTTTACTGGCAAAAGAATGCGAATGCCATATCTGAAACCGCCAACAAGTACGGTGCATACTGTTTCGCGATAGCCGACAACATCCTGCACAGCGTTGAAGATTCCGAGGAGTGCGTCAATGATACCTGGCTCCACA
The DNA here is from genome assembly GCA_949738935.1 of uncultured Eubacteriales bacterium. Taxonomy (GTDB): domain Bacteria; phylum Bacillota; class Clostridia; order Lachnospirales; family CAG-274; genus MGBC114079. The sequence continues at coordinate 707 of CATJCJ010000485.1, forward strand.
CATGGAACGCGATACCACCGCAAAAACCCCATGTGTTTCGGATGTTTCTGGCAAAGATTACCCGCAGTCTTTCCTTTAATCGTTTCAATGCAAGAAACGCGGAAAAACGGGGCGGCGGCGAAATTACCTTCGTTCTGGACGAGCTTGAGGAATGTGTCGCCGGCGGGTCGAATGTGGAAGCTGCGTATGAGGCTATGGAGTTGGAACAGTGCATTTGCCAATTTGTTCGAACACTCCCGGAGCGGGACAGAAATGTATTTGTGCGCCGTTATTTCTTTACCGAGCCAATACCTGCCATCGCCAAACGCTATGGCCTGACAGTAAACAACGTCACGGTTATTCTCAGCCGGACACGGAAGAAACTCAAGCTCGATCTTATGAAGGAGGGGTATTTATGACCAGCAAAGACCTGTACGCTGCCATTGGAAAAGTGGATGATAACATTTTAGAGCAGAGCGAGACTGCCAAAAAGAAAACCGGCTGGTTGAAGTGGGGAGCTATGGCGGCATGTCTGTGTCTGACAGCAGGGGCCTTTCTTTGGCCCAAAGACCGCCAGGTAGAAGTAAAGGAACTCGGGAGTCTGGAGGAGGTGGCGGCATCTTACGGCGGTAATCTGTTGACCAAGCGATTGGCAGCGTCCGGTGCAAAAACCACCAGTATCCGCCTGAGTTACACGAAGGGCGGAGATTCCTCTGACCCTGCCA
>CATJCJ010000486.1 GCA_949738935.1 uncultured Eubacteriales bacterium
AGCAGTCCTAAGGCAAGGCTGCTTCTTCTTTAACAAACAAATTTTTCATTTTATAAAAGGAGAAAGGTGATTACTATGATAAATTTAATGTGCAGAGCGAAAATGAATGCTTTTGCTTCATATATCTAAAACCGTCATCGTTGCCATAGAGGAGTTCGCAAAAGACATAAGAGAATAGTTTCGCTCGACTTAATCAAATATTTCACTCACCTTAATATAATATAGATGACATCAAAAAATATATCGCTTTTTTATGTATGATACATCAATTTACTGCTTTTATTTCATATTCCTTTAGTACTTTTGGATCAATTTTTGCTTCCTTTTCATTTCTGATTTCAAAATAACAGATTATATCTTCCTTATTTACAGCGCATTCATACACATAAGACTCTTTATTCTCATAACGATTAGCAAACCAATAAGCTATTCTTTTATCCAAAGTCCATGAAAAACCACGCTTGTATTTAGGATTATTTACTCCACGATAAATAGTAACTTTTTCTGGCAATACATTAAACTTTTTCTGCTCTCCTTTGCTCATTAAATATGATTTATCGGCTTCCTGAAACCATGATAAAAATTTTATTTTTTGTGCATTCATTATCCCATATGCGGTCCAGTAGTCTGCTAATACCTTCGCAAAATCTTTTTCCGATAAATATTCTTTAATTGATTAAAAAAATACACGCTTATAGTAAGTCTTTATCAAACAAGCAATAGAATCAGCGTTTTTCCTTTTCCTAATATCCTCTGCAAACACTTCCTGCCATAAATGATATTTTTCTATATCTTGAAAAATATTGAATGGTTCATTGGTATCTTGTAGCATAATTATAAAATGGCTTATATATGGATGTTAATAAAAAACAGAATCTTTTATTGGTTCTGATTCTATGTAGATAAGTTGAATTTCTATTTCATTTATCGCTTATATTTATATACCACATATATTATCCTATGTATTTTAAAAATACACTCTATAATAATAAATTCCTAAAAGCATTCAAGGTTTTTAAATTAATAAAAATATACACTAACTATAGTTTATATTTGCTCTACAACAATATTTTTCACTTTTTTGATATTTATTACTTTTACTTCTCTTTTACTTCCATTTAATTTATAAAAATTTACCCATAAATCCCTATTAAAATTATATCCATCAAAATTGAGTACATCATTATTTTTTAACATACAAATTACTTTTTTTCTTTTATGTCTTCTTGTAACGTCCTCAATTATATAATCAATTGATTGTATTTCTTCGGCATCTATAATTTTTATACATCCATTGTCTAAAATATATTTTACTTTATCATATTTATATTGATAAATCGCATTTTGAGTTACCTCAAATTCATCTCCTGTATAAATTTTAAATTCTACTTTTAGTGCATATTGTATCTTATTTTCAATGAAACACAAAATCGTCCATAAAGTGAAAAAAATTACAGATGCTATATCTGCCATTCTTGTTAACTCCTCGCTCGCTAAACAATAACAATAAAATGCCATATATACTAAATTCAAAAGTACTTTTAAAAAATTTATCTTCTTAGACCATTTGAACTTATGCTTTTTATCAATTCTGCTCCAACCAAATACGAAATCAATTATAATGAAGCTACATACACAAATAATTATAATTAAGTTAATTATTGTTTTATCATCATTCGGGAAACAATACTCCACTGCTTTTTTAAAAATGAAAGCATCCACTAACACAACATATATTATTACCAATGGGATACGATAACATTTGTTTTGATATTTTGTTTTATAAAATACGTTACATAATACACTCGAATATAAACAAATCATAATTATAAAATATGCATTAGTGTTGTTTCTGAAGCGATTATACTCTATCCAATATGAACAAATGTATATTGCAGCACCTAAATATAGAATTGGCATAAACACTTGTAATAAGTTTATTATTAAACTAATTTCCTTAAAACTGCTCTTTTCTGTTTTATTTATTGGATTTAAAATACTGTACCGTATTGCTTTCCTATCCTTCCAATTTTTAGGTTTTACTAATAACCCTGGCAATGTCTTTCCTATTATTGCTAATATTGATGCAATAAATGAAACTATTGCTACAATCCCCTGCAAATATGACATCATATTGCTTTGAAAATCTATTGTAATATCATTCATATTTTTTCCCTTTACGCAATTTTAACTAAATATACATTCCTTAAACAAACCTTTATAAAGGCCATCTTCTTCATATCAGTATTTCTCATTAATATAATTTTTTTAATCTAAATATTGAATACTATACATTTAGGAAATTAAAAATCGTTTTTGCTTAAACAATTTTTTTATAAGTAAAGATAAAAATCAAGATTGTAAATATAGTTTCATTATTACATCCCCTTTACAATATTCTCATCAAAATTTTAACTGGAATATATAATTTTTCCTCGCTCATAAAGTTACCTTCTGCCCTCTTTGAGTAACTTTTATTTTCTATGGAATAAGTAAATTCAAATATTGGAAAGACAAATATTTTTGTTATGTCGAGAGGTGTAGATTATCAATGCAACTAATGTACAGCTTCCCAATATTTACGAAAATATTCACCTATTTTTCTTGATATATTAATAGCTCCCCTCTTTATATAAAGAAGCTACTATTAATCATATTTAGCTACGCTCATTGAGTGATGTGCTGTAACATCCTTTCTATGCAGATTTCACGATAAGACTTCTCCTTCAAGTAGATACCCATCATTATCGTGTAAATTTACATACAAATGGCAAAGCTGCCGTTTTTTTATGGCATACCATATCGGGGCTTAATTTAAAAGTTGTAAAATGGTTGTAAACCTTCTTTCTGCCTATGAAAAAGTCCCATTTTATCGGGGTTTCAGAGGAAATGGCAGATGTTGCCGTGGCAAATAAAAAGTACTTTTATCATTGTAGTTCAACTCCTCTAAAATGCTAATTTTCCTTGATTTTACGGG
>CATJCJ010000487.1 GCA_949738935.1 uncultured Eubacteriales bacterium
AAAAAAATTATTTTACTTGCACGGGCTGCAAATTGCTTTGCAATTCGCTTACCGCCCAGCAGTGCTTACGCACTCGTAAAATATTTTTTTGTTATATCTTAAGTGGAATTACTATAATTGTCTGTAGCCAAGCAATTTGAAAATGAGTTTTATTTGCCAAACTTGTTTATTTTTATAGCAATTCAATTTAAAAATGAACAAAAGGAGATTAAATAAAAATTATTTTCGTGAGGCACTGGAAAGCCCGCGCCGGCTGACAGCAACACGATGAAAATAATTTTTAGACAGGTTTTTACAGCAATTCCAGAATAAACAGAGGATAGAAAAAATATTTTATTTAATATTTCTTTACGCTATCGGCGTTTTAAAAACGCCTTTCGCTAAAAGGTGCAGCGGAAAGATAAATCCGCTCGGCGCAGCCGACTTTTGCGTAGCAAAAGTGCTGACAAGAATAAAATATTCTTTTCTGTCCATACCGGAATTGCCATAGGTTGGATTGTTATAAGTTGTTTGAGCATATATGGGGCTTCTTAATTTTGGGGGGATTTTTATGAACCATTATTCTGAAAGTATTAAATTGTTTATTTCTACCACTATCGCTTCAGGGGTTTATCTTTTTGGCTCTAGCTTTAAGTATATTATGGTTTTGGTTTTTCTTATGATTGTTGATACTATTTTTGGCTGGATTAAAAGTAAAAAACTTTCTCAATGGAAAGTTTCTGTCGCTAAAAGTGGTTTTATCGGAAAAATTATTGAGCTTATATTTATTGGGGTTTTGTATCTTTTGGATTGGATATTTGAAATTGATTTTTTAAAATATATGGGTATTTTTTATTTTGGGATATGTGAGATTGCTAGTATTGTTGAAAATTATTCTAAAATTAACGGTAACTTGCCCGATGGTATTGCCGATGTTATTAACAAGGCCAAGTTGGGTATTGGCGGCTTTGCTGTGTCAAAGATAAAAGGTATTTTTGAGAAATTTTTTGAGGTTAAAGATACTGATGATAAAAAATAGCTGATTAAAAATGAGGGGACTGTTATATTTAACGTGACAGCCCCCTCATTTTTTATTTTTTGTGCGTATTTTAGTTTTCAGATAAGCGCTAGGTTATTAAATAGGTCTATTTTAAATTTTCTGGATTTAGACATTCTAATTCAGGAATTGTGAAAATCCCGTTTTTTCTGATTAAAACGTCATCGAAATAAATTTCCCCTCCGCCGTTTTCCTCTGTTTGTATGAGAACTAAATCCCAATGAATCGCGCTTTTATTTCCGTTATCAGCGTCATCATAGGAATTGCCTGGGGTGAAATGGATGCTTCCTCTGATTTTTTCGTCAAATAAAATATTCTTCATGGGTTTTATTATATAGGGATTTACGCCTATAGCGAATTCGCCGACATATCTCGCTCCCTCATCTGTATCGAAGACTTTGTTTATTCTTTCTGTGTCGTTTGATTCAGCTTTTATTATTTTTCCGTCTTTAAATGTTAATTTTACGTTATCATAGCTTATTCCCTGATATTCTGTTGGTGTGTTATACGTTATTGTGCCGTTTACGCTGTCTTTTACAGGCGCTGTATATACTTCACCGTCAGGGATATTCATTTCTCCGGCGCATTTTATCGCCGGTATGTCTTTTATTGAGAAAGTTATGTCAGTTCCATTGCCTTTTATTTGAACTTTATCTGTTTTATTCATTAAAGTTACAAGGGAATCCATCGCTTCGCTCATTTTTTTATAGTCAAGGTTGCATACTCTGTAATAAAAATCCTCGAACGCCTCAAGGCTTGTTCCAGCGGATTGAGCCAAACTGTCGTTGGGGTATCTGAGGACAACCCATTTTTTCTTTAGGCGTATGTCGTGATGAACCTTTTTTGAGTAGACCTTTTCATACATATCCATTTTATCTGACGGTACGTCGGATAATTCTGATGTGTTTGTGTTCGCTCCAATTCCTATATAAGCGTCCATTTCTTTCATTTTCATAGCGTCAACTTCTGCGAGGAGCTCATATTGTTCTTTTGTCGCTTCCATTAAAAGTTCTCTGTCAATTGAGTTTGAGTGGATATCAACAAAAGGCACTCCGCCGACTTTATAAACTTCTTTTACAAGGGCTTTTACAAGAGGCATATCTGTAAGCCCGTTTGATGAGATTAAGACTTTTTCTCCTTTTTTTACTTTACACGAATAATTTACTAAGTTTTTCGCTAACTGTTCGTTTCTTGGATCCAATTCTATCACCTTTCTGTTTATTTTTTCAACTTATATTCTTTGCGGAATTTTTGCTGTTTATTCTAGAAATTTTTATAGAATAAATTTATCAATTAATGTTACAAGGTTGGCGATTTCCGGTTTTGTGATTTGAGCGGTAGCTCCAAGAGTTTCTCCTTTTTTCTTCATTTCCTCGTTTATAAGTGATGAGAATATTATTACGGGAAGCTCTTTTAAATAATCGTCTTTTCTTATAAGCTTAAGAAGCCTATGTCCGTCCATCTTTGGCATTTCTATATCTGTTACCACACAACAAACGTGATTTCTTATGTCTCCGCCGGCTTCCCTGAATTTACATAAAGATTCCCACGCCTCTTTTCCGTTTGAGCAGGGAATAAGATTTGTGTATCCTGATTTTTCTAATGACTCTATAATCATTCTTTCAAGGAGCGGTGAATCCTCAGCGAGAAGAATTGGTTTTAACGATGTTTCTCTTTCTCCCAAAGAATATACCTCTTGAATTTGTATACCTGTATCGGGAGCTATGTCTGTGATTATTTTCTCAAAATCCAGAATTGTTATAAGACGGTTGTCATATCTGGCGATTCCTGTCGCGAGACCTTCTTCTCCGCCATATATTGTTGAGTCGGGCTTTTCAATGCTTTCCCAAGATATACGGTGAATTCCCTCAACGGCGTGCACATGAAAAGCTGTGCTGGTTTTGTTAAAGTTCGTTATTATAAAAATGCTTCTTTCCTCATTTTCCACAGGAGAAAGACCCATATACGCGGGAAGATTCACAACTGTCATAATTTTATCTCTGGGTTTGAAAATGCCTTCTACAAACGGGTTTGAATTTGGCATTGGTGTAACGGGGGCGTACTGCATTATTTCAACTACTTTGGCGACGTTTATTCCAAAATAACGGTTGCCTATTGTAAATTCCATAACCTCAAGCTCATTTGTTCCACTTTCCAAAAGAATCTCATTTTTTTTCTCAACCATTTTACTTCCTCCTAACAAAGCTATATGTATGACAAGGTGGTCATAGGCTATTTAATCTTTAATAACTCTATTATATCATTATGTGGAAGTTTTGCAAAGTAAATTTTTATTTTTGGTATTTTTTTTTAATATTATTGAATTATTTTTCTAAATGTGATAAATTAATATAGGAAACGCCGTGAGAAATAAAAACAGTTTGCCGGCGCTTTCTATAAACATAATCATTTATGATTATTGTTTCTGTTCGGTATTTTATTATCAAGTTTGTTATATAACTAATTTCGCGATTATTCGGAGGTTTTTTTATGTGTGGTTTCTGTGGGTTTACGGGAAGTATTAAGGACAGGGAAAACGTGATTAAGAAGATGATGGACAGGATTGTTCACAGAGGCCCTGACAGCGAGGGTGTTTACAGCGATGATAATATCACTATGGGATTTCGCAGGCTTAGTATTATTGACCTTGACACCGGTTCCCAGCCTATGTATAACGAGGATGGCTCTGTTGTTATTGTTTTTAACGGAGAAATATATAATTATCAAAGTTTGAGAGAAACTCTTATAGAAAAAGGTCATATTTTTAAAACTCATGCTGACACGGAAGTTTTGGTTCATCTTTATGAGGAGAAGAAAGAGGATATGCTCTCTGATTTGAGGGGAATGTTCGCTTTCGCTGTATTTGATAAAAAAGATAACTCGATTTTTGCTGCCAGGGATTTTTTCGGCATTAAACCGTTTTATTATACAAATATTGACAATTCGCTTGTTTTTGGTTCTGAAATTAAAAGTTTTCTTGAGTATCCTTTGTTTAAAAAAGAGGTTAACGAAACAGCCCTTGAAAATTACTTGACATTTCAATACTCGGTTTTGACAGAAACATTTTTTAAGGGAGTTTTTAAGCTTATGCCCGGGCATTTTCTTACTTTTAAAAATGGACAAGTTAAAATATCCAGATATTTTAATCCTTTGTTTCAAAATGGGGATTATGATAAAAGCCTGCATCAGGTTGTTACTGAGGTTGACGATGTACTGCAGAATTCTGTAGAGGCTCACAAGGTTAGTGATGTTGAGGTTGGTTCTTTTCTTTCAAGCGGAGTTGATTCAAGCTATGTTGCCGCTTCTTTTAAGGGGGATAAAACTTTTACTGTTGGCTTTGATTATCAAAATTATAATGAGATTAATTATGCTAAAGAGCTTTCAAAAGAAGTTGGTATAGATAATTTTAATAAAACAATATCTACGGAAGAATATTGGAATGTTCTTCCGAAGGTTCAGTATCATATGGACGAGCCTTTGGCGGACCCTTCCGCTGTCGCTTTGTATTTTGTAAGTAATCTCGCCAGCAAGCATGTTAAGGTTGCCCTTTCGGGAGAGGGTGCCGATGAGTTTTTTGGGGGGTATAATATATACAAGGAACCTATGGATTTATCGCTTGCCGCGAGCCTGCCCAAATTTTTAAGAAAATTTTTTGCCGCTTGTGTTAAACTTATTCCTTTCTCTTTTAAGGGAAAAAATTTCTTTATCAGAGCCTCAAAAAAGGTTGAGGAGAGATTTATCGGAAACGCTTATATGTTTACTAAAGAGGAAAGAGAGGAGATTCTTAAAAATCCATCGGGCAAATTTGAGCCTTATGAGCTGACAAAGCCTTTTTATGACCAAGTCGCTGATAAAGATGATGTTACAAAAATGCAGTTTATAGATATGAATTTTTGGCTTATTGGTGATATTTTGCTTAAGGCTGACAAAATGAGTATGGCTAATTCTCTTGAGGTTAGAGTGCCTTTTCTTGATAAAGAGGTTTTTAAAGTCGCGTCAAATATTCGTCCCGATTTTCGCGTTAATAGGGTTTCAACAAAATACGCTTTTCGTCTTGCAGCCAAAGACAGACTTCCCGAGGCTGTGGCTAACAAGAAAAAACTTGGATTTCCTGTTCCCATAAGAATTTGGCTTAAGGAAGAAAAGTATTATAACATTGTTAAAGACGCCTTTTTGAGCGAAACCGCTAAAAAATATTTTAATTCCGATAAGATTTTGGAGCTTTTGGATAAGCATAAGATTGGCAAAGGCGATTTCAGCAGAAAAATATGGACTATATATATGTTCCTTGTATGGCACAAACAGTACTTTGAAAGCTGAGAAGTTAAAAGCAAGCGGAGTTTGGGGCGGAGCCTCAAAGATTTTGATGATTTTATTAATAGTTTTGCGGCGATTCATTAAAAAATGAATAAAAGGAGACCAGATAAAAATAATTTTTAGCCGGCGAACTTGTTTATTTTTAGGTTGGATTGCTATAATTTTTGAATGGAGGTTTTATTTTTGAATTGTGTTTTTTGTAATATAGCGAATGGAGTATTTTCTTCAAATACGGTGTTTGAGAATGAGAATTTCAGAGTGATTTTAGATATCGCCCCGGCGAATTCGGGACATTGTCTTATTTTGCCCAAGAAACACGCTGAGAATATTTTTGAGATGTCTGACGAGCTTGTTAAAGAAGCCTTTTCGCTGGCTAAAAGGACGGCAAATAAGTTAAGAGAGTCGGGACTTGCCGACGGGGTTAACATTCTTCAGAATAATGGTGAGGTTGCTGGTCAGACTGTCGGACATTTTCATATTCACGTTATTCCGAGAAAAGAAAATGATGAGGTTACGATTAAAGCCAAAACTTATGATTTGGAAGAATCTGAGGCGATAAGGGTTATGAGTTTACTTAAAGAAATTTAAAAGATGATATTTTGATGGACGACTGAGAGGTGGTTTTTGATGGATAATATTGTTTTGTATTTGATTGTTGGGCTGGTTGCCTCTTCTGTTTCTGTTGTCGCGCTTTGCTTCGGCGCTAAACTTATAAGGCTTAGACGTGAGAATACCGAGCTTTTTATCCCTATATTGGGAACGGTTGTTTTTGCTCTTGTTTTTCAGATGGGACTTGATATCGTTAATTCTCTTGTTATGAATTTCTTTATTGATTTTGCCGCCGCTTTGGCCGTTTCTCAGATTATTTATATTTTGTGCAGAAAAATTGGAAGTAAATCGGGGGCTGTTAAAAGATTTTGGGTTTTTATTGGGCTCGCCGCTTTGGCTTCGCTTGGTTCTTTTGCCGCTGTGTACTTCGCTAAGAATATTAATGAATCTATTATTATGCTTGATTTGTTTTTCGGCTGTCTTTTGGGATTTGTTCTTATGCTTTTTAACGTTGTTTTTTATAAGATTACAAAAGAAATCAGTTTTACTATAAGAAATAAAAGGAGATAAGGGTGATTTGGCGTGTCGATTTTGTCGGTACGCTTTTTTAGATTTTAGACAGGTCTATTATTGCCGCGCTATCTTTTTGTAACATTTTATTTTATGTCTCGCATATAATTTAAGGAGAAAAAATAACGGAGGTAATTTATGTATCCTTATAATATTAGAAGAAGTTATAGAGATGTGAAAAAACAGAGTGGCGCGCCGTCCTTTAAAGTTTTCGCGAGCAATTCGGATAATTCTGAGAACGGGGACGGATGTCAAGATAATCCCAATCAAAATGATGAAAGTCAGCTTCCGCCTCAAATCCCTGCAAAACCGGAAGGGAATGATGAAAACGAAAATAATAATACGGAAAACGATAATCTTGGCTGTGAGCAGCCTGATTATTCTGATGTGAGCAGATATGTTATTGAGATGATTAAAGAGGCGATTAAAGATGAAAAATCTGACGGGATATTTTATGACACAATCGCCAATATGCTTACTGATGAAAATGACAAAAAGATTATGTATAAAATTCATCATGATGAGGATAAACATAGAAAGATGTTTATAGAGATTTATGAAATGCTTACGGAAAGTTCTGTTCCTGAGGATGAGACAGAATCCGCGGATAAAGAGGTTTCCCAAAATATGGCGGAAAATTTTGAAAACGCTTTGTTTGATGAAATCAGCGCTGTCGAGTTTTATAGAAAATTGTATTTTATTTTTCTAAATCAGGAGATTCGTGACGCTTTGTTTGAGATAATTACAGATGAACAAAATCACGCTCATATTGTAAACTATATGTACTCGAAATATAAAAACGCTATGTAATGCGCTGTTGATATAGAAAAGAGCCTATTAATCAAAAGATTAATGGACTCTTTTTTTACATAAGGGTACCAAAATGAAATTTTTAAGCTATGATTATCAGAGTTTTACTCAATTCTTTCATAGTCGTAGTCAAGTATTTTTCCTGTTGCCGCGTCTATTTTGAATTCATGTTCTGTTTTGTCGCTGTTTCTGATAAACTCAATTTCATAAATATATATACCATCGTCATAGTCTGTTTTTTGTTTCTTAAAGGTTACCTCTGAAGGGTTTTTTACTGAGACATGATTTAAAGCTATATTTTTCGCTTTCTCCAGAGTTATTTTGTTTTGTGAGGAACTGTCCGGAGTAGGAGGAATACTTTTATTCTCATAACTGTAATCTAATATTTTTCCTGTCTCAGAGTCTATCTCAAAATCATATTCTTTTCCGGAAGTGTAAAACTCAATTTCATAAATGGTTTTTCCGTAGTCGTAATCCGTTTTTTCTTTAATAAATGTCACTTCATTTTCTTTGAGTTTTACGTGGTCAAGGGCTATTTTTTTAGCTTTTTCCATACTCACTTTGGGTGTTGTTTGATTATTGTTTTGGGCATTTTGAGTAATGGAAGCTGTGTTGTTTTCAGAAGAGGTTTTATCAGCCGGCGTGGAATTAAAAGTATCAGCGTCTGTTACCGTCAGCCCTCGTTCGCTTTTTAATGTTATTGTTTTTGTCGGTGAATCCCATAAGACATCGTTGTTCATAATTTCACCTATCGCTCTTAGAGGAAGGTATGTGCTTCCGTTATATAAAATTGGATATATCCTCTCTTTTGAGGCGGAATAAAATTCTTTTTTGTTGTCTTCTATGATAATTGTAAAATCGGGGCGTTCTTGTATTGTGATTTCTTTTTGTCCAATGTTGTCGTTTTGTGTGTTTTGAGACTTGTCTGTTCTGCTGCCGCTTATATTTATTGTTTTTGAGTTTTCATCCCAGTTTACGTTTTTGCCCATAAGTTCTCCTATTGCTCGCAGAGGAAGATATGAGCTTTCTTTATATAAAATGGGATAGGCGGCGCTTCCATCGGCGTTTTTAAAATAAACGGTATCAGAGTTGACTTTTATCGAGAAATCTCCCCTGAGCGATGCTTTTTCTGTTTTGACTTCTTCGGAAGAGGCTGTTGTGTTTGTTTGAAGATTTTCTCCGGCGAGCTGTGTTTTGATTTGATTTTTGTCAGGAATAATTTTTACGGCCAAGACTGTTATAAATATTACCGCCGCCGCTACGGCGGATGAGATTAACAATTTTTTTCTCATAAATAAACAACTCCTTTTTTGGTGTTATTTCAATATGATTTCATTATTTCAGCATAATTATACAATATCAAAATTTATTTTTCAAGTGATTTTTAATTTTTGACCATGTCTAAAATCTAAAAAAGCCTTTCTAAAAACAAAATATACACAAAAAATCAGCGAAAATAAAATCATTTTGGAGCGTAATGATATAGTCAATCAACTTAAAAATGAAAAAGTTCGGCGGTCGAAAATCCTTTTTGCTGTGTTATCGGCGGTCGGCATAGGCTTCGGCTATGCTCTCCCTCCGCTGCCTTGCGAAAATAATTTTTGTCTCGCCTCCTTTTTTCCATTTTCAAGTTGATTGACTATATTATTTTCATTGAATGAAATTTTAATA
>CATJCJ010000488.1 GCA_949738935.1 uncultured Eubacteriales bacterium
AAAAATAAAAAGAGAGGGTTATAAAATAAATTACAGAAAAATAGGCATAGAGGAAATTTTAGAGGAATTTAATCCCGTTAAACCAAACGATAAATCGGTCTAACGGGTATTTTTGTGTTTACCAATAGGAATCAAAAGACTTTAAATAATCCTCAAAATCACATTTGTTGATTCTCCATAATTTACTGTTTCCTACTCTATAAGCAGGAATAGTCCTATTATTAAGCATATCATAAACGGTATTTTTAGATAAGTTTAAAATTTCCATTAAATCCTTTGGTTTAAGAATCTCGGGATAATTTGTAAGCATAATAAAAATCTCCTTATTTTTTTATCTTATTGTTGCTTATTATAGGTTGTTATTGCTTAATATGTAATTTAACATATTTTAGAGATGTTAGTGTCTTATTTTAACTATTTCAGCTACAATATCCGCTATTCTGTCAGCGTCCTCTTTAGGGAGATTCTTTATATTAAATGAGATTTTCTCAATAGCCTCGGAATTATCAATAATTGGAGTATTTGAGTCAAAATCAAGAAGCTGGGAGAGGGTAATATTGAGAGCGGTACATATTTTACTTAAAGTGTCAATAGTGGGACATTTTAACCCTCTCTCTATATGACCTATGTATGTAGGATTTATTCCAGCGTTAAGAGCTAATTCCTCCTGACTTAACCTCTTTAAAACTCTAAAATATCGTATTCTCTCACCTGTCTGTATAGTTAAAACCTGTTTATTATTTTCCATAAAATTTGTCCTTTCATTTATTATATAAATAAATTTAGGATATTTATAGATAGAGTTCAATGGTATATAGATATAAAACTATTATATCTAAAGATATTGACAGATGTTATTTAAAGGTATATAATAAAATAAAATATTACTCATATAAGGTATTTTAAAATTAATAACCATTTATTGAAAAGATAATAGGGAGGTACATATGGAAGAAAAAAAGAAATTTTTAGATATTGTAAAAGAGGATATTATGAATGCTGATATTCCTCTCTCTGAAAAAACGAAGCTATGAGAAAATTTTGGTGGCTTAAAGAGCAAAAGATTAATATTTTGATTACCGGAGCAACAGGATGCGGCAAAAGTTCAACTATTAACGCTCTTTTTAATACTGAAAAGGCAAAAATAGGTGTTGGCGCAGACCCTGAAACAATGGATATTGAAAAATATGAACTTGATAATCTTGTTCTTTGGGATAGTCCGGGATTAGGAGACGGAGTTGAGGCAGATAACAGACACTCAAAAAATATAATTAAAAAATTAAATGAAAAAGATAAAGACGGAAATCTGTTAATTGACCTTGTTCTTGTTATACTTGACGGCTATACACGTGATTATGGAACAACTTTCAACTTGATTAATAAAGTGATTATTCCCAATTTGGGAGTAGATAAAAACAAAAGAATTCTTATTGCTATTAATAAGGCTGATATGGTTAAAAACAGAAAGTATTGGAATGAAAATGAAAGCAGACCAGAGCCAAAACTTATTGAGTTTTTAGAAGAAAAGGTTTCTTCTGTTCAAAAGCGTATTAGAGAAAGCACAGGCGTCAATGTAGAACCTATTTACTATAGTGCGGGTGAAAAGGAAGAGGGAGAAGTTCAGGAAAAACCTTATAATCTCTCAAAACTTATGTATTATATTGTCAAATCTGTTTCTAAAAAAAAGAGACTCTCATTCATCGAAAATATTAATCACAATGATATAATGTGGGAAAGTAATGACAAATTAAAAAATTATAATGAAAATATCAGAGAAACGTTTGCTGAAACATTTTTTGACTGTATTTCAGATGGTGCTGAAATAGGTGCTGAAATAGGTTCTATATTTGGAAAAACAGGAGAATTTATTGGAAGAATTTGTGGCGGTGGCGGCGGTGCAGTTTGGGGTTTCTTAAAAGGAATAGCTAATAAATTTTTCTCTTAAATTAAATAGTAAAAGCCTTGAGGAAACATATATAGTTACTACTATAAAATATAATTATTTTTTTCAGTTAAAGGTTTGGAACTAAGCAGTATTTATGTAAATTTGAAAAATATATTATTTAAATAAGCTAATACATTAAACGTGTGTATTGGCTTATTTTTATGTAAAGGAGGAATTTAAAATGTTTAGAAGTTTGCTTAAATTCGTGAGAAATCTGCTTTTTTCCGCTGTAAGCTATTTCGCAAAAACTCTTGTAACGGCGTAGGCAATCAAAAATAATTAATGATGGGAGGTTCTAAGAAATGATATAGAGAACAATAAATTTATAAGCGTAATCGTCATAGCGGCGGCGACAGCGTTGATAACGGTTATAGACAATATTCTTGTAAACGGTGACAATAAAAACGGAGGCGATAATTAGATGTTTCAGAACCGTTATATGACAAGAGGGGTTTCTTCGGAAATCCCTTTTTATTTACAAAATTTAATGTGGGTTATGATTGACAGTATGGAAATTGATAAAAAGGATTATTTACAGATTTTTGAGTTAAGCGAGGTTATCACTGACGGAAAAATTTTTCAGAAAATAACCCATAGGCAGGAACAGCCGGAGTATGAAAAATCTATTGTGATACCGGCGAATAAAAAAGATATTGTTACAAAAAAGGTTTATGTTATTGATGATGTGAGCCATTGTACTATGCTTCTGACTGAGGAATATTAAAAATAAAAACTCTCTGTGTAATGTTGATTATACAGAGGGTTTTCAATATTTATGGAGGTAATTATTATGCGTAAAAAATGTGAAAGCAAAAAAGAAAAATCTAAAATTTCAGAAGAATCAGCAATAACTTGCTGTTCCTGCGGCGCTGAGCTTGACGAAAACGAAGTTTATTTGTTTGACAATCAAGATTACTGTGAGGATTGTTTTTATGATAACACTTTTATTTGCGATTCCTGCGGCGGGAGATTTCATATTGACGATGAAAATTCGGTTAATAATGACAGTGTTGTATGTGATGGTTGTTATGACGAGTATTATACAAGCTGTTATCAATGCGGAAGAATTATTCTTAGAGAAGAGGCTAATTATAGTGAAGATAATTATGATGATGAGCCTCTCTGTGACGACTGTTATGAACGTGAATGCGGCATAAAATATTTACACGACTACAGCTATAAGCCAGACCCTATTTTCAGAGGAGCCGGAAACAGATATTTCGGGGCTGAATTAGAAATCGACAGAGGCGGTAAAGACGAGGATAACGCTTGTAAGCTTTGTGAGGAAGCAAACAAACATTGTGAGAATATTTATATTAAAACTGACAGCAGTCTCAATGATGGTTTGGAGATTGTCACTCACCCAATGACTTTGGATTATCACATTAACAATATGCCTTGGGAGAATATATGTGATATGGCTCTTCGCCTTGGCTATAGAAGTCATAACACCTCAACATCAGGATTACATATTCACGTAAACCGTACCGCTTTTGGTAATACTTTAGGAGAGCAAGATGAATGTATAGCGAGAATTTTATATTTCTTTGAGAATAACTGGTGCGAGCTTCTCAGATTTTCCAGAAGAAACGCTGAGCAGCTTAATCACTGGGCTAAAAGATACGGCTGGAAAGAAAGTCCCGAAGCTGTTCTTGATGACGCTAAAAGCAAGAGAGGGGAAAGATACACCTGTGTCAATATTACAAACTACTCAACTATTGAGTTCAGAATTTTTAGAGGAACTTTGAAATACAATACAATCATAGCCACATTACAGCTTGTTGACGCTATTTGTGATATGGCGCTCTTTTTGTCTGATAATGAAATTAAAAATCTCGCTTGGAGTGAGTTTACAGCGGGACTTGATAAGAAAAAATACCCTCAGCTTATCAGATATTTAAAAGAACGCAGATTGAACATAAATGAACCTATTACAAATGATGAAACGGAGGAATAAAAATGTGCGGATTGTTTGGTATTATTGATTATAAAAGCAGTCTTACAGCAAGACAAAAAGAAAAAATAATCAAAATTTTATCGGCTGAATGTGAGGAAAGAGGCATTGACGCAGCGGGAATAGCATATGTTGAGAATGATAATATCAAAATTTACAAACGCCCTCTCCCTGCTCATAAAATAAAATTTAAGTTTAAAAATAATCCTATGGTAATTATGGGGCATACTCGAATGACAACACAGGGTAATGAAAAATTTAATTACAACAATCACCCTTTCCGCTCTGAAAGGCTTGGTTTCGCTCTCGCTCATAATGGCGTTATTTATAATGACAAGGATTTGAGAAAATCAGAAAAATTATCTAAAACTAATATTCAGACCGATTCATATATCGCTGTACAGCTTATTGAAAATAAAGGGACTCTTAACCTTGAAACGCTTAAATTTATGGCTGAAAAGGTTAAGGGTTCTTTTTGCTTTACGCTTCTTGAACAGGTACAGTAATTTCTATATCGTAAAAGGCGATAACCCTATTAACATCTATAATTTTGGGAATTTTTATATTTACGCTTCCACAAAAGAGATTTTAAATAAAGCGTTGAAAAAGCTTAAAATTAGATTAAAGTATAAAGAAATATCTCTCTCCTGCGGTGACATTTTAAAATTCTTACCAAACGGAAACTTTGAAAGTGGCAATTTTGAGATTTCTGACCTTAATTTTCAGAGATACGGCTGCTACTCAATGTGTAATGAAAACTATAGGAATGAATGGCAGAATAATATTAAAGACGAATACTTTGAGGATTTAATTGAATACGCAAAAATGATAGGCGTTAATGCTGAGGATATTGAATATTTGCTTGAAAATGGTTATGATTATTTTGATATTGAGGAAATGCTTTATGATTCTGAAATGCTTGAATATTGTTTATACAAAATACATAAAGACTTATTGATATGATAAAATAGAATTTTTAAATCAGCTGGTGAATAAAAATATTTGCTGGCTGATTATTTTTTATTTTTAAGTTTAGCATTTATTTTCTATGCTCCTTGATAAAAAATATTTTTTGTAGTAAAATAATATTAAACAAAATTAAACATATAAGATTGGTGATATATTTGAAAGATAAAGATACATATACTAAAAAATATATGTCTGATAATAACGTTTTTGCGGACGCTTTTAATTTTCTTATTTATGATGGAAGAGAAGTAATAAAGCCAGAAAACTTAAAAACACTTGATACCTCTGTATTAAGTGTGCCGTTTGGAGATAAAAACACACAAGCTCCTGTACAAAAAATACGTGATTTATTGAAATCAGCGGAAATAAAAGAAGACGGTGAGAATATTTACCTTATTTTAGGGGTTGAGAATCAGTCTGAAATTCATTACGCTATTCCGGCAAGAAATATGCTTTATGATTCACTTGAATACGCAAGACAAATTGAGAGTACGGCAAAATCTCACAGAAAAGCTAAAGACTACAGAGGCGTAAGTACAGGAGAATTTTTATCGGGTTTTTATAAAGATGATGAACTTATTCCTGTAATAACTTTAGTTGTATATTTCGGTGCGGACGAATGGACGGCTCCACGTTCGATATTTGAAATGTTTAAAATTAAAAATAAAGAGATTCTTTCTTTTGTAAACGATTATCGTATAAATCTTATCGCTCCTTATGAGCTTGATGATGAAAAAGCCGAAAAACTTCACTCAAATTTAAAAGAGGTTCTGCTTTATATTAAAAATTCTAACGATAAGAAAAAGCTGAGAAATTTAGTTCAAAATGATAAAAAGTTTTCAAGACTTGAAAGAGACGCTGTTAATGTTATTAACGCTTTTACTAATTCTAAATTGAAAATTAATAAAAATCAGGAGGTGGTAGATATGTGTCAGGCTATTCAGGATATGCTTGAGGATTCTAAAAATGAGGGCAGACTTGAGGGCAGACTTGAGGGCAGACTTGAGGGCAAAATTGAGGGTGGAATTATTTCAATGGTAAAGATGTGTAAAAAATTTGGTGCTTCATTTTCTGATACTGTTAAAGAAGTTTCTGCTGAGTTTAAATTGACAGAAGAAGAGGCTAAAGCTAAAGTCAAAGAAATTTGGCAATAATTCATACTAATATTTTAAGTCGGGGAGAAATTTAAAAGCTCTCCGATTTTTTTTAAATTATTATAATACTAAGGTTTTTTGATGTGTAATCTATGCCATCATAGCAAATTGCATTGACCGTGTTTCTCACTTAATGAGCAAGACGAAAAAAACAAGGTCTTGGGATAATGTTACTACTATTGATGTAATAGAAAAAATTGCAAGAGAATATGGTCTAAAAGTTATTAAACAGTCTGGATATTCTTTTCAGAAACAGGACAGTCTTTCACAGTCAGACCAAACAGATATTGAGTTTTTGGAAGGACTATGTAACAATGAGGCAGAACCTTTTATATGCAAAATTATTGAAAATACAGTCTATTATATTAAGAAGGCACAATTATCAACGCCAGTGTATGAGGCTCATTATGGAGAGTATCCTTTTGATGTGGTATCTTTCTCACCGCAAATAAATATTGAAGAAAAAAAGGAAGAAGAAAAAGCGGCTAATGTTGATAATAATAAGAAAAAAGATAGTGCTTCCGCAAAAAGTGGTAGGTCAAGTGAGGTTAAGAGTTCCTCTAAGAGTTTAAAAAGTAGCAAGAGTAAGGAAAAACCTAAAAGCACTACAGCAAGTACAAATGTGGTGAAATATACCCCTGAAAAAAGAGACTGGCTACCTGTTGATAAAAATGCAAACAATAAGTAGGTGATTATTTGGCTGAAAGAACAGTAAAAACGGTTAACTACAATTTTAAGGAAAGAGATTGGAAACCTACAGAAACTAAGGTTAATACACCCGACGCTCCTTCAACCTCCAATGTTATGTCTAAGGACGAAATACAATCAAATGCGGACGATATTTTAAAGAAAGGAAAATCTAAGTCTTCTAAGTCTAAATCTTCTAAAAAAGCTAACCAAAAGGCGAAAGCAATAATTAGCTTAGAAGGAGAACTTGTTTTAAGAATGAATACTAAAACGGTCAGGATAAGAATAGGAGATACTGTTAAACTCGAAGGATTAGGTCCTTATTTATCAGGTCTTTATTATGTTACTACTGTATCAAAGACTTTGGACGGTTCAGGATATAATCAGACACTTTCCGTTATGAAAATGAATACAGGAAAGACCTTAAAAGAAGTGAGTAC
>CATJCJ010000489.1 GCA_949738935.1 uncultured Eubacteriales bacterium
CATATTGATATAAGTATTGTTATAAAAAATATTTCATTCAATGCTTCTTAACGCTTTCGGCGTTTAAAAAACAAAACGCCTTTCACTAAAACATTGAATAAAATATTTTTTATCGGATTGATATAATTTTACGGTTTCGAAAGAAGTCTATTGATTAGAAAAAATTTAAAATTTTAAGGAGACTTTTTTATGGATTTTAAAGAACAAATTGCGCTTGCTATTTCTAAGGCTGTTTCTGATGTTGATAAAAATGATATTATTGGAGGTATTGAGGTTCCTTCTGATTTGAGTATGGGTGATTTTGCTTTTCCCTGTTTTAAACTTGCTAAAGTCTTAAGAAAAGCGCCTCCTCTTATCGCTAAAGAAATTTTTGAAAAAATTCAAAAACCTGAGTGTGTCGATAAAATTGATGTTGTTAACGCGTATATCAATTTTTATATAAATAAAAAAATTTTTGTTGAGAAAATTTTGTCTAAAGTTTTTGAGCTAAGAGAGGATTATGGAAAAAGCGATTACGGAAATGGCAAGAGTATTGTTATTGATTATTCTTCACCGAATGTCGCAAAACCTTTTCATATAGGTCATTTGCGTTCAACTGTTATAGGTAACGCTCTTTATAATATTTTTAACTCAATTGGTTTTAAAAGCGTTGGTATAAATTATTTGGGAGATTGGGGTACACAGTTTGGAAAACTTATAGTCGCTTATAAAAATTGGGGAAATAAAGATGCTGTTGAAAAAGATGATATCAAGGAACTTAGCCGTATTTATGTTAAATTTCACGATGAGGCAAAGAAAAATCCTTCTCTTGATGACGAGGCGAGATTGTGGCTTGTTAAAATGCAGAATGGAGACAAAGAGGCTCTTGATTTGTGGAGATGGTTTGTTGATATAAGCATGAAAGAATTTAACAGAATTTATGATAGACTTGGTATTAAATTTGACTCATATAAAGGTGAAAGTTTTTATAATGATAAAATGGCCGCTGTTGTTGATGAGATAAAAGAAAAAAAATTACTTGTTGAGAGTGAGGGAGCTCAGATTGTTGACCTTAGTGAGTTTAATATGCCGCCATGCCTTATTTTAAGAAGAGATGGGGGCACGCTGTATCCCACTCGTGATATTTCAGCGGCTTTATATAGGAAAAAAACTTATGACTTCGCTAAGTGTGTTTATGTTACCGCTATTGACCAAAATTTGCATTTCGCTCAGTGGTTTAAAGTTATTGAACTTATGGGATATGACTGGAGTGAGGATTTGGTTCATGTTCCTTTTGGACTTGTTAGCCTTGGCGATGGAAAACTTTCTACAAGGAGTGGTCACGTTGTCCTTATGGAAGATATTTTAAACAGTGCTGTTGAAAAAACCTCTTCTATTATTAATGAAAAAAACCCTGATTTACCCGATAAAGATAAAATCGCTGAGGAAGTGGGGATAGGCGCTGTTATTTTTAATGACCTTTATAACAGCAGAATTAAAAATGTTGTTTTTGACTTGGAAAAGATGCTTAATTTTGATGGTGAAACGGGACCTTATGTTCAATATACTCACGCTAGGGCTTGCAGTATTTTAAGAAAGGCTCAAATTAATGACAGTGATATAGATTTTGATATAGATTTCGGTTTACTTACTGATGACGCTTCTATTGATGTTTGTAGGTTATTGGAAGAATATCCATCAAAACTTATTGATTCGGCGCAAAAGTATGAACCTTATATTGTAACCAGATATGTTGTTGATTTGTGTCAGGCGTTTAATAAATTTTATCATGATAACAGCATTCTTGGCAGTGACGGAGACTTGAAAAAGGCAAGAATCGCTCTCGTTTACGCTGTTAAAACTGTTATTTTCTCAGGTCTTTCAGTGCTTGGGATTAAAGCGCCTGTTGAGATGTAGTAATATTCATAAACAATGTAGTAATTCCAGTTGAGATATAACAAATTTTATGAGTGCGTAAGCACTGCTGGGCGGTAAGTGAATTGCGAAGCAATTTGCAGCCCGTGCAAGTAAAATAATTTTTTTGTAACTTTTAAAGTGGAATTACTATAAAAGGAGGGTTGAATTATGTATGAGTTTTTCTCATCGGTGACTAATTGGGCGTTTATAGCTATTGTTGTCATTGTTCTTACAATTAATATAATTAATATGAGAAAAAAGAAAAATAACAACAATGATGACGAAAAAAAAAATAAAAGATAAAAAATCGCTCGCTGTATTTACCATACGGCGAGCGATTTTTGACTATAGTATTATTTAATTTTTGATAGTACTGAGTCTAAAATTTCTATTGCTTTGTCTATATCTGATTTTTCAGCAATTAGTGATGGCACGAAACGAATTACGTTTTTTCCGGCATTCACAAGTAATAATCCATTTTCTATTGTTTGGTTTATTATATCCGCCGCTGGAATTGAAAGTTCTATTCCTTGCATATATCCTATTCCGCGTACATCCGTTATTATGTTGTATTTTGATTTAAGGTCATTTAATTTTTCTGTCAGATAAGTTCCGTTTTTCTTTACATTATCTAAAAGTCCTCCGAGAAGCTCATCCACAACCACATTTGCCGCCGCTGCGGCAAGAGGATTTCCGCCAAAAGTCGAAGCGTGGTCTCCAGGTTTGAAACTATCGGCGAGTTTTTGCTTTGCCGCCATTAAACCCATTGGAACGCCTCCGGCTATTCCCTTTGCTGTACATACGGCATCAGGAACAATTCCAAATGTTTGATAAGCGAAAAGTGTTCCAAGTCTTCCAACCCCGCATTGAACCTCGTCAAATAAAAGTATTAAATCTTTTTCGTCGCATAGATTTCGTATTTTTTCAAGATATTTTTTATCAGCGGGATGTATTCCTCCTTCTCCCTGAACAGGTTCAAGAAGTATAGCGCAAGTCTTATCTGTTAAAGTTTCAAGTATTGATTCAAAATTGTTATATTCGGCGTATTTTATTCCGGGAAGAAGCGCTCCCAAACCCTCTTGATAATGGGGCTGGCCTGTTGCTGTTACCGCTCCGAATGTTCTTCCGTGAAATGAGTTTTTCATTGTTATAATTTCATATCGTCCTGTTTTACTTCCATATTTTCTTGATATTTTTAATCCGGCTTCTATTGACTCCGCCCCGCTGTTACAAAAAAATATTTTATCGAAGTCACTGTTATCGACTAATTTTTCAGCCAGAGAAATTTGAGGTTTTGTCCAATAGAGATTTGAGCAATGGATTAGTGTTTCAGCTTGTTTAGCTATTGCTGAAACAAGTTTTTTATGATTGTGTCCAAGGGAGTTTACAGCTATTCCGGCCACAAAGTCCAAATATTTTTTTCCATTCTCATCATATACATACATTCCATCTCCTTTATCAAGGACTATTGGAAATCTATTATAAGTATTCATTACTGTTTTTTTTCCTTGTTCAAAAGTATTCATTTTTTTCCCTCCTAATTTGGAATACGTGGGACGCTATCCCATATAAACTAAGTTAAAACCGCGGGACGTTGTCTCACACTCCGTAAGCTCTTTGAAAAGGGCTTGACCTTAAACTTTAAACCGCAAAAGCAAAGGCGCTGGCCAAGCGAGCGGCAAAGCCTAAGGTTTTTAACAATTTTTTTTAAGCCTCTATAAGAGTTCCTATTCCTTTTTTTGTGAAAATCTCAAGTATGAGACAATGCTCTATTCGACCGTCAAGTATATGAACGTTGTCAACACCGGCGTCAACACCGGCTATGCAACAATCTACTTTTGGTATCATTCCTCCTGAGATTGTTCCATCCTTTATCATTTTACGAACTTCTTTTACTTTCATTACAGGTATTAAACTTGATGGGTCGTTTATGTCTGACAGAACTCCTGGAACATCTGTAACAAATACGAGTTTTTCGGCGTTTAGCGCTCCGGCTATGGCGACAGCCGCGTAATCAGCGTTGATGTTATAGGTGTTTCCATCATTGCCTATACCTATAGGGGATATTACGGGTACAAAATCGTTGTCTATAAGTGTGTTCACAAGAGAAACATCAACTTCTGTTATCTCACCTACAAAGCCTATATCTTCGCCGTTTGGAGAAAGTTTTTTTACTTTTAGCAAATCAGCGTCTTTTCCGCATATTCCTACCGCTTTTATCCCTTGGGCGCAAAGTTCGGTTGTAAGATTTTTATTTAATTTTCCGGCGAGAACCATTTGAACAACTTCCATTGTATTTTCATCAGTTACTCTAAGTCCATTTTTAAATTCTGATTTTATATTAAGCCTTTCAAGAGTTTGATTTATGTCTTTTCCTCCGCCGTGCACTACAATTGGCTTGAAACCTACATATTTCATTAACGCTATGTCTTTTATTAAAGTTGTCTTTATTTCCTCATTTACTAAAGCGCTGCCGCCATATTTTATTACGACGGTTATTCCATTAAATTCTTTTATATATGGTAAAGCCTCTGTTAGTATTTTGGCTTTTTCAATTATTTCTTCCATCATTTTTCTTACCTTCTTTTTTATTATTTTAAGAACGATAATCGCCGTTTATTTTGACGTAATCGTAAGTTAAATCACAGCCCCACGCAGTCGCTGATTCTGTTCCCTCTTTTAATGTTATGTTGATGTATATATCTGTTTCTTTTAGTATTTTCGAGGCTTTTTCCTCATCAAATACGATAGGTGTTCCATTATCTATTAAAATGATTTCCCCTTGTTTGCTTTTAAATGTGATTGTTACCAAATTTGGATTGAAGTCAGCTCCCGAATATCCCATGGCGCAAAGTACACGCCCCCAGTTAGCGTCGGCTCCAAAAAGCGCCGCTTTGAACAGATTTGAAGATACAACAGAATTCGCTATTTTTCTTGCATCGGATTTTGTTTTTACTCCCGATATGTTTACTTCCATAAGTTTTGTCGCTCCTTCTCCATCTCTAGCGCAGGCTATAGCCAGAGTTTTGTTTATATGAAAAAGAGCTTCTTTGAAAATTTTATAATCATCATTTTCATCTGTTATTTCTGGATTTTCAGCCATTCCGTTGGCTAAAACCAATACTGTGTCGTTTGTGCTTGTGTCACCGTCAACACAAATCATATTAAATGTGTCGGTTATACATTCATTAAGTGCTTTATCAAGCATTTTTTTTGAGATATTAACATCAGTTGTTATAAAACAAAGCATTGTTGCCATATTTGGATTTATCATTCCTGAGCCTTTAGCCATTCCTCCGATTGTTGCTTTTTTTCCTGACAATTCTATCTCAACACATATGTTTTTAGTGAAGGTGTCTGTCGTTATAATTGCTTCTGAGGCCGCTTTTCCGCTTTCATAACTATTTGAGAGAAGAGGAAAGGTATCTTTTATACCTTTTATTAGTGTATCCATTGGCAGATTTACTCCAATTACCCCTGTTGAGCAGGCAAGTACGTTTTCTTTTTTACAATCAGCTAAATCAGCGAAAATCTCGGCTGTTGACTCAACGTCTTTTATTCCTTGAGTTCCTGTGCAGGCGTTGGCGTTTCCGCTGTTTATAACTATTCCTTTAATTTTATCATTATTTGTTTTTACACGCTCTATATCCCAAAGTACAGGAGCAGCTTTTACTATATTTTGAGTGAAACATCCTGATGCTATGCTTGGTTTTTCACTTAAGATAAGTGCTAAATCTTTTTTTTCTTTTTTAAGTCCGACAAAATTTCCTGCCGCCTTAAAACCTTTTGGTGTTGTGATAGTTCCTTTTATTATTTCCATTTTGTATCATTCCTTTATTTGTTATTTGTTTTTAGATTGGAAACGCGGCGGGCTGGCTAAGTCCCTCTTTTTCATCAAGACCAAAAAGTATGTTCATATTTTGTACGGCTTGACCGGCTGCGCCCTTGTATAGATTATCTATCGCTCCAGTTATTATTACTCTGTTTGTTCTTTTGTCTATTGTAAAACCTATATCACAGAAATTTGAGCCTTTTACCCATTTTGTCTCAGGAAAAACTCCTTCTTTGGTTAACCTTATAAAATATTCGTTTTCATAATATTTTTTATATGCTGATTTTATATCAGAATAATTGTAGTTGTTATTTAGCGAGGCATAGCATGTCACTAAAATTCCTCTGTTCATTGGAATTAAATGAGGAGTGAATGATAATATTATTTTTTCATTCGCGGCGTATGAAAGTTGTTCCTCTATTTCGGGAGTGTGTCTGTGGGAGGCTATTTTATACGCTTTTGTTGACTCGTTTACCTCATCATAATGGGTTCCAAGAGATAGACCTCGACCCGCCCCTGTTACTCCTGATTTCGCGTCTATTATTATTGTATTTATATCTATCATTTTTTCTTTTACTAATGGATATAGTGATAGTATTGAGCATGTTGTATAACAACCTGGGTTCGCTATTATTCTTTTTCCTTTAATTTTTTCTCTGTTTATCTCACATAAACCATAAACAGCTTCCGGAAGTATGTTTTTTGCTTCATGTTTTGTTTTGTACCAGCTTTCATATACATTTATGTTTTGCAGACGGAAGTCTGCCCCAAGGTCGATTATTTTTGTTTTTTCAAGAATTTTCTCATTAACTTTTTTGCTTGCAACTCCATGAGGAAGAGCCAGAAAAATTACGTCAAGGTTTTCAGCCATATCTTCTATATTTTCTTCCTCGCATATTTTTTCTATGTGCCTGAAATTTTCGTATATGTCTCCATAGTTTTGACTTTTGTAACTTTGGGAGGTTATTGTCGTTATCTCAGCGTTTGGATGATTTGTCAGTATTCTTACAAGTTCGCTTCCGGCGTAACCTGTTGCCCCGATTATTCCAGCTTTTATCATTTTTAAATCCTCCTTTAGTAAGTATTATTTTATATTTCATATAAATACTAATAATTATACATACTTTATGCAACTTATTCAAGAGTAAATTTATATAAATTTACAGGCTAAAATTACATATTATTGTTAATTTTTTTATAAGTATTCCAATGAATATTAATGCATAAATATTCATTGATATTTAAAAAAGTTTTTTTATTGATATATATGGAGAAAATATCTTTTGATGGGTTTTTGAATGAAATAATCTTTTTTGTCTATACTAGACTTTCTCGGAAACTAATAAAAAAGCCATCTAAGCACATCTTTTTTCGATATTCTTCATTAGACCTGTTTAATAACCTCCGCAATGCCGCTTGACAGACATTTTCTCGTCATACTTTGCCTGATTTTTTTGAAATACCGCTGCGAGTATTCCTGCAAAAATCAAGCTTCGTCTGGCAAAAAAATCTCTTGTCAATCGTCACCGCTTAGGTTATTAAACAGGTCTATTAAATTTTCTTGAAATACCACTACGGGTATTACTGCGAAAATTTAATTTCGCATATCAAAAAAATCTGTACTTATCTGTCAATTTTATAGTTTCCGAGGAGGTCTACAGGAATTACTATAAAAATGGGTTGAATATTTTTTTCAAAAAGTGTATAATTATAGAAAATAAATTTGTGGTGACATCATATAGTAATTTCACTTGAAATATAACCAAAAAAATATTTTACGAGTGCGTAAGCACTGCTGGGCGGTAAGCGAATTGCAAAGCAATTTGCAGCCCGTGCAAGTAAAATAATTTTTTTGTAACTTTTAAAGTGGAATTACTATA
>CATJCJ010000490.1 GCA_949738935.1 uncultured Eubacteriales bacterium
GGGTGATTATGGAAAAGGATTTGCGGTTGTTGCTGAAGAAGTTAAAAATTTATCGGCAAAAAGTACAGAGGCTTCTAAAAATAGTACAGAAGTTATTCAGGGAATTTTTCATACAATACAAAAAGGTGTTGACCTTATGTCTGAAACTGTTGGTTCTTTAAAGGAAATTGCGCAATTATCTGAGGTTATTGAGGATATTACTGATGACTTGGAAACCACTATTAATGTTCAGAAGAGTTCTTTAGCAAATATGGCGGATAACATTGAAAATATTTCAGGTATAGCAGATGAAAACCTTAAAAATTCTGAATCGGCAAAAAAATTTAGCGGAGAAATTTTTAATGAGGTGAATAAACTGCGTACTATGATTAGCAGTTTTAATTTGAGGAGGAATAAAAAATGAAAAGAAAAATATTTTTAATAATTTCTTTAATTGTCTTATCTTTATTATCTATCTCTTGTTCTGATGACATTATGAAGGATGGCTATTATACAGCTGAAATGTCAGATTTTTCTCATGGGTGGAAAGAATATGTTACTATTAGTGTTAAAAACGGTGAAATTGCTTCTGTTGAATATAACGCTAAGAATTTGAGCGGATTTATAAAAAGCTGGGACAGTAATTATATGAAAAATATGAACTCTATTGCGGGAACATATCCAAATCAATATACAAGAAATTACGCTTCCCAACTTTGTGAAAAACAAAGCGGGGAAAATCTAGACATGATTTCGGGCGCTTCAACTTCGGGAGTAAACTTTAAAATGTTATCTTCCGCTGTTATCCAACAGGCCAAAAAGGGTGATTCCAGTATTGCTGTTGTTGAAACAAAATAGGTTTTTGATATATTTATAAGGAGGGGCGGAAAATGAAAAGTAAGAAATTATTGGTAATTTTTTTAGTCGTTTTGTGTGCTTTTTGTACAGCTTGTTCTGATGATACTTTAAAAGATGGCTATTATACGGCTGAAATGAAGGAATATAATTTCGGTTGGAAAGAATATGTTACTATTATTGTTAAAAATGGCGAAATTGTTTCGGCGGAATACAACGCTAAAAACATTAGTGGATTTGTAAAGAGTTGGGATAACGCTTATATGAAAAATATGAATTCTGTTTCCGGTACTTATCCTAATGAATATACAAGATTATATGCCGCTCAGCTTAAAGAAAATAAAAGCGGCGACAGTATCGACATGATTTCAGGTGCTACGGAATCTGGCGTAAATTTTAGAGAATTGTCTAAAGCTGTTATTGAACAAGCTCAAAAGGGTGATTCAAGTATTGTTTTTGTTAGTTTAAAATAAATTTTTAAACCAATTTATCCCGCATATTTGGGGCACATGGGGCGGTATACAGAGCTGTCCGCCGTTTGGCGGGCGGCCCCTTTATCATATCAAAAATAAGATTGCGTAGGTCGGTCGAGGTCTTACCATTTAAAGAATTCTGAAACTTTATTCAGCTCATTTTTACACAATCGGAAAGTAGCTGGGTTAGTTCTTAAATTCGCACAATATTCATAATTTTCCTATAGCTTCAAGATTTCCATTTTCCATTAATTCATTATCATACAAAATTTCAGACGATTTTCCTTCAGTAAATATTTTTCCGTTTTTAAGTACTATAGTATTTTCACAAACTTCTTGAGCGAAGGTAAGGTCATGCGTAGCTATCAACATTGAGTGAGGCAATTTTTTTAGTATATTAATAAGATTTCGTCTTGCTTTTGGGTCTAAAAATGCCGTAGGTTCATCAAGAAGCATTACGGATGGTTTCATAGCGAGAACTGTGGCGAGAGCCGCCATTCTTTTTTCTCCTCCCGAAAGTTTCAAAGCCGTTTTATATTTTAGATGTTCAATATTTAAAAGTTTTAATCTATCGTCTACTCTATGTTCAATAGTTTCTTCATCAATTCCAAGATTTCTTGGACCAAACGCTATATCCTCATATATACTTGCCATAAAAAGTTGGTCATCAGGATTTTGAAATAATACCCCTACTCTTTTTCTTATTTCACTTATATTATTTTTATTTAAATATATATCGTCTATTTTTACATTTCCGCTGCTTTCAATAATACCAGAGACAGCAAGAATCAGTGATGTTTTTCCGGCG
The DNA here is from genome assembly GCA_949738935.1 of uncultured Eubacteriales bacterium. Classification (GTDB taxonomy): domain Bacteria; phylum Bacillota; class Clostridia; order Lachnospirales; family CAG-274; genus MGBC114079. The sequence continues at coordinate 2,116 of CATJCJ010000490.1, forward strand.
CCGTTTCCGCCGACAAGAGCAATACGCTCACCGTTTTTTATATTCATATTCAAACTATCAACGGCAAGAGTTCCGTCAGGATATTTAACTGACAAATTCTCAATCTCAAGCACTCAAATTACCTCCCCATTATCAAAAAAATCACTGACGATAAAATAACAGATGTCATAAAAATAAAATCATTTAATTTTATTTTTTCTTTTGGCATTTTTCTAACATTTAAAAGTCCGTATCCTCTGCATTTCATAGCACTGTATATTCTTTCAGCTCTGTCAATACTATGAAGAAAAAGCTGTCCTATAAAAGGTCCCATATCCTTTATATGAGGAAATTTAGCGTTTGGGCTTCTTAATCTATAAGCCATAATCATTATATCAGTTTGATTCATAAGCACTCCTATATATCTGTATATCATTTCAATAAGCATTATAACCGTATTTGGAACATACATTCTCTTAAACTGAAATATAAGCTTTTGAAAAGGAGTTGACGCAATTAATATAAAACAGGCTGATACACATAAAAAACTTTTTAAAATTATCATTATAAAAGAACAAATTCCGCCTGTCAAAAACAAATTTCCCATATGAAATATGATTGACCTGTCAAAAACAATATTGCTTATTCCCGCAAAGATACAAAACGGAATTACAACAAAAGTTCTTTTGATAATTATACTAAATGGTATTTCCGCAAGAGACACCGTTATAGCAGGATAAAAAAAATAAAAAGAAATAGTCTGAAGGTCATATCTTCCAACGGATACAACACATATTATATAAAAAATTACCACAAATAATTTAGAAAAAGGGTGCAGTTTATGTATGACAGTATTTTTCATACTTAGTTGTTCAAGGGAATATAATTCTGTCAACTTACTTCTTATATCAGAGATTTTCCTCACCTCTTTTTATAGCAAAAAAATAAAAATATAAATAAACAATGGACTCTACCCTATATGCACTAACTTAATAAAAAACTTGAGGCTTTGCCTCAAACTCCACTAGCTTTTTAAAAAAGCAAAGCTAAAACTTTTATTTGAAACTACGTTTCACCAAAAAAATAATAAATTGAATTGCTATATTATTGTTTTTTTCTTTTTTTTACAATAGAAATTATTCCGCCTGTCAGAAACACAAGCAGAAATGTTCCTATAGAGCCTACTATTCCGGCAATACCGGTTCCGTTCCCCTCTCCGCTTTCAAAATCATAATCCGGCAAGACGGAAATATTTTGCTGTATTTTTTTTAAATCATTATGTATTTTACCGTTTGGTTCAAGTTCTGATATTCCAGCGGTTTTTTCTATTGACCATTCCAATCCATCAGGATTTTGAGAGGAAAAAAAGGAAAATATACCGCCAACAAAAATAACAATAATTGAA
>CATJCJ010000491.1 GCA_949738935.1 uncultured Eubacteriales bacterium
TTAATAATCTCTCCACAAAATTTATCAACAATATTGCAGGAAATAAAAAAGAAAGAAAAAGAAAAATTGAGTCATACCAATTTCAGATTAATGAAATTCAAGAGGCGAATCTTAAGGATAATGAAGAGGAAGAACTTATTGCTCGAAGAAAAATTTTGAGCAACTCTGAAAAATTAAAAAAATATTCTGATGCTGTTTTATCAATATTGTATAGAAGTGAAAATGGTTCTGTTTCTGATAAAATTTTTTCGGCATTGGATTTTTTACTTAAGATTACTGAACTTGATCCTGAGCAAAAGGAAATTTGCTCTCTTCTTGAGGGGATTTCCGCTGACCTTGCGGAGGTTGTTGGTCAAGTGAGCGGATATTATGATAGTATTGAAAATAATTCTGATGAATTAAATGCTATTGAGGAAAGACTTGATTTTATTTATAGAATAAAAAGAAAGTACGGTAAGTCTGTAAAAGAAATAATAATTTATGGTGAGAAACTGAAAGAAAAAATAGATTTTATTTTTAATAGTGAGGAGGAACTTGAGAGACTTTCTGATAAAAAGAAAACTGTTGAGTCGGAAATAAGGAAACTTTGTGATTATATTTCTGATGAGAGAGAGAAAGCCGGAACAAAAATTCAGAAAGGTATTGAGTCCGCTTTAAAAGAGCTTGGAATGAAAAACGCGAGGTTTAAAGTGGATATTTTGCGAAAAGAGGAATTTACAACTAATGGCAGAGATAAAGTCGAGTTTCTTATTTCTCCTAATATTGGTGAGGATTTAAAGCCTTTGGCTAAAATTGCTTCCGGAGGAGAAATGAGTAGGGTTATGCTTGCTATGAAAGTTGTTCTCGCTGACGCTGATACTATTGAAACTTTTATTTTTGATGAGATTGATACCGGTGTAAGCGGTAGAACAGCTCAACAGGTCGCTCAAAAACTTTCTGATTTGGGAAGAAAACATCAGATTTTATGTATTACGCATCTTCCTCAAATTGCAGCTATGGGTGACAGTCATTTTCTTATTGAAAAAAAATCGGACTCTAAAAGCACTGTTACTACTATTCAAGAACTTGATTATAAAAGAATTATTTTTGAGATTGCTAGACTTACAGGTGGTGTTGAGATTACAGACGCTACTCTAAAAGCGGCGGAGGAAATGAAACGTCTCGCTCTTAATTTGAGAAGAAATTGATTTTATGGGAGGTTTTTTATGAAAATAAAAGTTTTAGTTGTTTTTATTTTAATTATGGCTTTTTTTGTTGGTTGTGATGATAAGACTGTTGACATTAATTCAGAGAATGCTGTTGAGAGATTTAACGCGGCTTTAGATAAGTTTTTTAGTTCTGACTCTTATACTGTTACGGCAAACACGGCTATGGATATTTCAACGGAAGATAAAGTCGGCGGTTTGGAAATGTCCGCTGAACTTAAAGCTAAAAACGGCTCTGAGGAAGGTAAAAAGAATGCTGAGCTTAAAACTGTGTTTAATATGAATGGTGAGACAGAAGAACTTAACGGATATTTTAAAGATGATTTTTTCTATAATCAGAAAAAAAAGATTAAAGCGGAATATTCGACTATTTTGATGGAAGCTAATATCAATATTTTTAAATTGACAAATGAGGTTCTTAATCCCGGAACAGAACCTGTTGTTACAAAAGTCGATGGGGGAACTAAAGTTGATTTTGATTTAAATGTGGCTGTTTTACAAAAAGAAACTCCTGAATTTATTCCTAATCTTACATCTTTTTTGAGAGTTTCTGAGTATGATTTTATTATGAGCAGGTGTAAAATTTCTGCTGTTATAGGTGAGGATGGAATTTTGAAAGCCTGTGATTTTGATATTATCGCTAAAGATACTCTTTATGATGGGACAAGTGAGGAAGATTTTAAGTCTTTTTTGGTTGACTGCGATATTAGAATTAATGTTAGTGTATCAAATATTAACAATACTGATTTTTCTTTTCCAGATGATTTGGACACATATGCTGAATTTTTTCAGAATACAGAACTTTCTTCAGATATGGCGGTATCTTCCGATACGGTTGAGATATCTTAAAATATTTTTTAACTTCGCATGTTTTTGCTTGTGAGACTGATATTTATAGTCTTAAATAATTAATGAAAGGAAATTATAATGATTATTGAAGCGTTTTCTCCGGAAGATACGGAACAAGCCGGCTTTATGCTTGGTACAGAGACACAAAGGAATGATATTTTTTGCTTGGTTGGTGATTTGGGTACGGGAAAAACTGTTTTTTCAAAGGGATTTGCTAAAGGATTACTTTTGGAAGAGGATATTACAAGTCCTACTTTTACCATTTTAAATGAATACCAAGACGCCAGATTTCCTTTTTATCACTTTGATGTTTACAGACTTAAGAATTCAGATGAATTTTTTGATTTAGGTTTTGATGAGTATTTATTTAATGGTGGAGTTTGTCTTATTGAATGGGCTGAGACTATTAGAGACGCTATGCCTGAAAACGCAATTTGGGTTAGTATTGAAAAAAATTTGTCGAAAGGTGAAAATTATAGGATTATTAAAATTGATGAATAGTTTTTGTTTATTTTTGATGTGTATAATCTAAAAAAGTTTTTACTTAATGATGTTTTTCTGATTAAGAGGTGTTTTGTATGAAAATTCTTGCTATTGATACGTCTTCTCTTCCGGCAAGTGTCGCTTTTATTGATGACAAAAAAGTTATCGCTGAATTTATGATTAATTATAAGAAAACTCATTCTCAGACGATTATGCCCTTGGTTGATTACTTAAAAAATATTTTGGAACTGGATTTAAATTCTATTGATTATATTGCTTGTTCTTGTGGACCAGGGTCTTTTACGGGTCTTAGGATTGGAGCGGCGGCGGCGAAAGGTTTTGCTTTCGCTTTAAATAAACAGATTGTTCCTGTTCCCACTCTTGACGCTTTGGCATATAATATTTTTATGAATGATAGTATTATTGTTCCTATTATGGATGCGAGAAGAAATCAAGTTTACTCCGCTTTTTATTCTTGGGAAAAAGGGGAATTTAATCGTGTAAGTGAATATATGGCGGATGATATAAATAATGTTTTGAATAAGGTTAATAATTTGGGGAAAAATGTTATTTTTCTTGGAGATGGTGTTGATGTCTATAAAAAAACAATAAGTGATTTTAATATAAATTATATGTTTGCTTTACCGAATTCTAATTTTCAAAGAGCGTCTTCTGTTGGACTTACAGCCACTTTATATGCGGAAAAAGGAAAAGCTGTTAACTTATCTGAATTTAAGTTAAGTTATTTGAGAAAGTCTCAGGCGGAAAGAGAATATGACGAAAGGGAAGCTCTTAAAAATGGTGACAATTATTGACGCTTTGGAAAAGCATATTGACGATATTTTGCGGATTGAAATAAGCTGTTTTGATATTCCTTGGTCTAGAAGTGATTTTGAGAGGGAATTTAAGTCGAATAAATTCGCTGTTTATGTTATTGCTTATGATGATGAAAAACATAAAATAGTGGGATATGGCGGTATGTGGCATGTTGTTAATGAGGGACATATTACAAATATAGCTGTATTAAAAGAATACAGACGGCGGGGTATTGGAATGAGGATTGTTGAGCGGCTTGAAAGTATAGCTAAAGATAAGGAAATGATTGGATTGACTCTTGAGGTTCGAAGGGGAAATCAAGAAGCGATGAGTTTGTATAGAAAGTTTGGATTTATTATATCCGGAATAAGAAAAGAATATTATTCTGATACAAAAGAAGATGCTGTTATTATGTGGAAGTATTTTGACAACAATATTAAAACTTAATTTTGCTCTAAACTCATTATCGTATTTTATTTTGAGAAAGATGAGGATTGATGCGTTGTCTCAAAATAAAATAGGTTAATTTTTAAAGGGGGAATGGTATGTTTAAAGAACTTGAATACAGTAAACTTAAAAATTTTTGTAATCCTGATGAGTTAGGTTTTAAATCTATAAAAGAAATTGAGTCTTTTTCTAATATTATTGGACAAAATGTCGCTTCTGAGGCTTTGGATTTTGGTCTTAAGATTAAAGCTAAAGGATATAATATTTTTGTTTCAGGAGTTCCGGGAACGGGAAAAACTACTTTCGCTAAAAAATATGCGAAAGAAATTGCTGAAAGTGAGCCTACTCCTGATGATTTATGCTATGTATACAATTTTGAGAATCCTAAATCTCCAAAGCTGCTTAGATTTCCGGCTGGTTTGGGAAAAAAGTTTAAAGATGACTTTGATGAGGTTATTAATGTTTTGAGTGTTGAAATTCCTAAAGCGTTTATTTCCGATAATTTTGAGAGCGAAAAAGATAAGATTTTTAAAACATATCAAGATAAACGAGATGACATTATTAAGGAAATGACAGAAGAAGCTAAAAAGCATGAGTTTGGTGTTAAAATGACAAATTCAGGAATGTATTTTCTCCCTATTATTGATGGACAGACAATTTCTGAAGATGATTTTGATGGTTTGACAGATGAGCAAAAAGATGAGATCTCAGAAAAGTCGGAGTTGGTTCAAGAAAAAGCTTCTGAAATTATGCGCGTGATAAAAGATTATGAAAAAGATACAAAAAAAGAAATTGATGATATTGAGTATAATACAGGACTTTTGATTGTTGGAAGATTTTTTAGTTCACTTCAGGAACAATATACATTTAATGATGAGGTCATAAAATATCTTAAAGATGTTAAAGAAGATATTATTGAGAATGTTGATTGTTTTGTTGAGGAAGAAAGCGATGAGGACGAAGCTATGCAGCTTATGGCTCCTTGGATTGGAAAAAAAAATAGTGAGGATGTTTTGTCGAAATATAAGGTAAATCTTATTGTGGATAATTCTGAAACTGTTGGGGCGCCGGTTGTTGAGAATTATAATCCAACTTATACAAATTTGATTGGTGATATTGAGTATGATAATGAGTATGGTAACTTTACAACGGATTATATGAAAATTAAACCTGGTATTTTACATGAGGCTAACGGCGGATATCTTATATTGTCGGTTGTTGACTTGCTTTCAAATATGTATTCTTGGGAGGCTTTGAAAAGAGTTATTAAAACTGGTGAGATAGTTATTGAACCTTTGAAAGAATATCAACTTGGCGGTATCTCTGTTTCAACTATTAAACCTGAAAAGGTTAAGGTTGATGTTAAAATTATACTTATTGGAACATCTTATTACTATGATTTACTTAGTGAAAATGATGATGAGTTTTTAAAGCTTTTTAAGATTTGCTCCATGTTTGATTATGAAATGGATAAAAACGCTGAAAACCAATTTGCTGTTTGTCAGTTTATTAAAAATTTTACTGATAGAAAAGATGTTCTTGATTTTGATGCTTCAGCTGTTTCTAAAATTATTGAGTATTCTTCCAGAATTTCTGAAAGGCAGGATAAGTTTACAACAAAGTTTAGTCAGCTTAACGAAATTCTTGAAGAAGCTAATGTTTGGGCTAAACTTGATAATTCAGATATTGTTATAAAAAAATATGTTACTAAAGCTATTGATAAAAAATTAGAAAGAATGAGGCTTTATGAAAATAAGCTTAATGATATGATTCTTGAAAATGAGATAATGATTGATACTGAAGGTAAAAAGATTGGTCAGATTAATGGACTCGCTGTTATGGATGTTGGAGGATATACTTTTGGCAAACCTACAAGAATTACCGCGACAGTTTATATGGGAAAAGCCGGCATTGTGAATATTGAAAAAGAGGCTGAAATGAGTGGCTGTATTCATGACAAGGGAGTTCAAGTTATTATTGGATTTCTTGGTGAGAATTTTGCCCAGGATTTTCCGCTCTCTTTGTCTTGTAGGATTTGTTTTGAGCAAAACTATAATGGTATCGATGGTGACAGCGCATCAAGTACTGAATTATATTGTATTCTTTCCAGTCTTTCGGGTTTGCCTATTAATCAGGAGATTTCGGTTACGGGAAGTGTCAATCAAAAAGGTGAGATTCAACCTATTGGCGGTGTTACTTATAAAATTGAGGGTTTTTTTGATATTTGCGCGAAAAGAGGATTGACGGGAAATCAGGGCGTTATTATTCCTGTTCAAAATATCAAAGATATTGTTCTTAAAGATGAGGTTATTGAAGCTGTTAAAGCGAAAAAATTTCATATTTATCCTATATCTTCTATTGATGAGGGAATTGAAATATTGACTGGGGTTAAGGCTGGAAAAAAAGGCGCAAGAGGTAAATATCCTCAAAATTCTATTTATGGAAAGGTATATAAAAGGCTTAAAAAGTATTATGAAAAATCTATAGAAGAAGAATAGATTAAACAGAGTTATTTTTTATTTTGGGTTTTTTAAAAATTATACGATGTTTTTATTATTACATCGTATAATTTTTTTTTTCTTGAATATATTTTAAAGAAATATTGCTTTGGAGAGAGGTTTTTATGAAAAAACGCAAAATAAAAAAATATGGAAATTTTAAGTTATTTAAACTAAAAGTGTTTGCGGTAATTTTGGCTGTTTTATTATGGTTTGTTTATTTACATTTGGATATGAATGAAAATATTAATGTTGAAATTGAGAATGTTTCCGCTCTTAAAATTTCTTCTGATTTGGTTTTGGAAATTAATAATTTTTCTGAAAAGTATGGAATTCAATTTTCTGAGCTTTTTACATATTATTCTTTGGAAAATAATTTTTTTGAGAATAAAGTTGAGGCAGACGACAAAATAGAACAAAATTTTATTATGAATTATGATAAAATTAAAAGTAAGTATAATTTTAATGAGGTGAAAAAATATTATGATTTGATTAATAATATTTGTAATGATATAAAATTGTTTCCTATTGATTCTAAATATGCCAAAGAATATATTTATGGTGATAGCTGGGGTGGTGAACGAACATATGGAGGAAAAAGAATTCATAAGGGCTGTGATATTATGGATAGAGAAAATATAAGGGGGCGAATACCTGTTGTTTCTATGACGGATGGTAAAATACATAATATTGGCTGGAATGAACAGGGTGGTTATAGAATAGGTGTTATTTCTGAAAACGGAAATTATTATTATTATGCCCATTTTGATAAATATGAAAAAGGAATTAAAGAGGGAAAGAGCGTCAAAGTTGGAGATGTTTTGGGTTATATGGGAGATAGTGGTTATGGAAAAGAAGAGGGAACTAAAGGAAAATTTCCTGTTCATTTACATATTGGTATTTGTCCAAATTCGGAATTATCTGATGAGGAGTTATGGATTAATCCTTATCCATTTTTACGCTTGGTTGAAAAAATTGACGATGACACGGAGACTGAATGAGAAAAAATTTTTGATTGAAATAAATTTTTTGAAATGATATAATAGAATTATAGAAATTATGCGCAAAAGAAAATATGGGAAATCTTACGGAAAGTATTGTAAATCTTATTATATTTTTTGTGAGATAATTATAATTAGGGGGTTTCTATGGAAGTTATAAATTGGAAAGAGGTTTTGCTGCCTTATGAGCAGGCTGTTGACGAGCTTATTGTGAAATTTAAAAATATAAAAAAAGAATATGAGATGAAAGGTCTGCATTCGCCTATTGAAATGGTTGATGGAAGAGTTAAAGCTATTGCCAGTATTATTGGTAAAGCTAATAAAAGAAATATTCCTCTTGATAAGGTTTTTGATAAACTTGAGGATATATCAGGAGTTAGGATTATTTGTAGATTTGTTGAGGATATTGATAAAGTTGTTTCACTTATTAGAGAGAGAAGCGGAAAAGATATGGAAGTTTTGGAGGAAGAGGATTATATTACTAATACAAAAAAAAGCGGGTATCGAAGCTATCATATTACAATAAATTATCCAATTATACGAGTTGATGGTAAAATGAATATTAAAGCTGAGGTACAAATCAGAACTCTTGCTATGAATTTTTGGGCGACTATAGAGCATTCTTTGAGATATAAATACAATGGGAAAATTCCGGATGACCTTAAGAACAGACTTCAAGTTTGCGCTGAGGCGGCTTTTATGCTTGATAACGAAATGACTACTATTAGAGATGAGCTTCTTGAGGCTCAGAAAATTATTCAAACTAAAAAGAACCTTGTTGATGAAATACTTAATAATATTCATAATTTATATTTTTACGCTAAGGTTGAAAAAATGAATGAATTTAATCAAAAATTTATTGAGCTTTATCAAGAGGATAATGTTGATAAACTTTTTGAGTTTAATAAACAACTTGAGGTTATGGCTCAGTTGTATAAAGTTAAATATGTTTAATAATAGACCTGTTTAGTAACCTCCATAATAAAGCTTGACAAATCTTTTTCCGCCTGTCTTTGCCTGATTTTTTTGAAATATCGCTTCGAGTATTCCCGCAAAAATCGGGCTTTGGCTGACAAAAAAATCTTTTGTCAATCGTTATCATTTAGGTTACTAA
>CATJCJ010000492.1 GCA_949738935.1 uncultured Eubacteriales bacterium
ATATTTTTTATTTTAGATAGTGAAAGAGCAAAAAATAAATTACCAACAATATTTATTAAATTACTTACAAATCAATATTTCTATGCTATAATATAGAAAATTATAACTAATAAGTTGCTTAATTTTTAGAATCTCCTTTTTAGGAATTTACATATTTGTAACTAACATCACAATTATAATTAATTGAAGGAGGAATTAAAATGGTAAAAGTATCTAAACCTTTATGTACAAAAAGATTCACAGATAATGAATTTGAAAGGAGTTCTGTTTTAAATCCGGATGTTACATTGGACGACTTAAATAAAAAATTCAAAGAAGATTGGAAGAAGAACAGAGCTAAAAGAATGAAAGCTCAAAAGAAATACTAATATTTAATCTTGATAATTAGTATAGTGAAACAGCTTAGCAAAAATTAGATATCGCCATTTAAGAGTAGTTATTTTAATATAGCTACTCTTATTTCTTATAATAGCTTAATATAATAAAAACATATAATGAATTTTATATTTTATAAATTATCGAGAAAACCAAAAAGTTGTATGTAACTACGACGTCCATTCCATTAAGTAAAATCGTCGCACCAGACGAAACGATTTCTAAATCAACTGTAAAGGTTGATTTTTTTATGAATTTATCTCATACATTCTTCTTTTTCTTGAATTTTAGGAAAATCTATAATTTGTCCTTCATTTGCTGCAAGAACTTTGGGAAATATAGATTTTGCTTCTTCTACATATTTTTCTGGTAATTCTTCTGGCCAAAAATGAGTTAACATTAATCCTCTAACGTGGGTATCTTTTGCAATAGTTCCGGCCTGTTTAGCAGTTAAATGTGAATTAATTTCTGGAAATCCATAAGATGTTAATAAACTAGATTCACAAATTAACAAATCAGCATTTTTTGCGAATTCTATTAATTTATCTTTGCAAGAAAATGATGTGTCAGAAGTATATACTATTGTTCTGTCATTATTAGACAATTTTACTGCGTAAGTTTCTACAGGATGGTCTGTTTTACAGAAAGTTATGCCGATATTTCCAATATTTAGGTTTGTTTTTTCGTTAATAGCTGAATAATTAGCGAAGCTATTTCTTTCTCCAGATATATCCTGATAAATAGAGGATGGATTTGATGGCATATATATATCAATTGGTTTTTCAATTCTATTTTGATTATGAAAAACAAATGACGAATACTGCATATTATAAATATCATTATAATGGTCTCTATGTAAGTGAGTTAGAATAATTGATAGATTGCTTAAGTCATTTGGAAAATTTAATAAACTATGACTACCACTACCACAATCCAGCATTATTTTTGTTTTACCATCTGTAATTAGAAATCCAGGACAATTGTGACCTATTGTATTATAAGGTGATTGCGTCCCTAATACTTTTAATTTCATCGTTCAAATCCTCCTATATATTGTTATTCTACCAAGCATTTTCTTCAGAGTTTGTGCTTGACAATCGTTTTCAAACAGGTAATTAAAATTATATAATAAAATCAGCTAAAAGTAAATATAAGGCATGAAACAGTTGCGAAATTATGTAAAATGTGCTATAGTATTAAAAAATATAGTAAATTACTATATTTTTCTATTTTTTCACTAAATAGTGAGAGAAATATTTTTTCTGGCTTTTAGTTTTACATATAGTAACTTATCAACAACAAAGCATTAAGGAGGAAAAGAATATGCTTGAAAAAATTTTAACTGCATTAGTAAAAAAGGCAAAACCCGAAAGAGATGTGAGTGTGAAAAAAATAGGTAAACGGTTTTTCATGGTTTCACATGATACGACAGGATGCAATGACTATCTATTAGACGGTCAATACAGCTATGATGAAGTGATAGCTCTGAACAGTTTGACTGGTAATTATCATTGTGGCTTTGGTTTTTGCAAGGAAATAGGACCTGTTGCATTTATTGGAGTATGTAATCCACATTTTTGTACTACATCTGGATACTTTAAATATAACGTTCACGAGTATGGTACATCAGAAGATACTAGTGAATGTTATTTCGAAGTATATTCGGATGAAGTGGCAAGAAATATTGGTAATTATACAGTATATGGATTTCAGGGATTAAAAGAAGTTGCCAAAAAAGCAGCCATAGCAAAAATGCTATTTAGCTATGATTCAAGGTATAAGTGCAAGAAATACATGGGGCACAATAAAGACAAAAACATTATTGAGATGGATTTCAAACTTTTAGGAACATATAGTTTCAACGAAGCCCGTTTACTAGCAACTGGCACAACAAAGGATAAGGAATGGTTCTCAGGAGAAGAACATCCCATTCAGTTTGCAGTTGTAGGTGGGAATCAGTATGTTGGAATTATTAATCTCTGGGATGAGGAAAATAATTTACAGTTTAGGGATGTATGGGAATATGGATGCGAAGAACCTAGACTTCAAGAAATTCGTTTTCTTTCAAAAGAGGAAGCAGAAAAAATTGATAATTTTTCTCTGTATCTGTATGCATATCCATATAGTTTAAAAACGAAAGAATATCCGATTGAAAAAAAAGACAGAACATTTGATAAAAGATTCAAATTTCGGTTACCAGATGGAACAGATTATCGTTTAACGTAAAACAATTTTCAAGCAACAAAACAAGAATAAGTTTTTAAAAAGATAAGACGAAAGTGCATTGCACTTTCGTCTTATTACCAAAGAATCAAAACAGAAAAGTTTATAAACGATAGAGATAATTAATCTTTTCTAATTCGGCATTGTTGTCAATTGGTGTCAGTCCCATTTTCTCGAAAAACTTGTCAGGAATGTCCATGCCGAAGCATTGTGCAATACGTGCATTTTTATCATCAGCATTTGGTTCCGAAATATCTATATTTTTGTTAACAGAAAAGATAATTGGAGTTAAATTCTCAAAAGCTGCAACTTCTCTATCACATGCATTAAATTCTGTTTTTCCTAAATTTTCAATATCACGTACCCAATCAAGTTGTTTATGACAATCGCTGATAGTTTTCCTTACAGCCTGAAAATTTTTCTCTAAATCGTCAAAAGGACAACTATTAGACTTCAGTATCTGATAGAGATTTCGCTGCGTGGGCATAATTAAGCCTAAAGTTGTTGAAAGCTGACTAAATTTTTGTGAAAAATACTTCGGCAAAAATACTTCACTGGAAGCCTCTAAATACGGATCATAGCAGGAAATAGGTGCTACAATATATAGAATTTGTTTTCCTATAAATTCTTTGCAATGAGATATTATCGATAGGTAACTTCCATAAAAATCTTTAAGCCTACATGCATAATCACAATCACGATAGCTCTTAAAAAGTTCGTCAATATTGATATATTCTATTGGCAAAATAGCTAATGATAGGGTATCAACCAACTTTTTCAAATCTCCTATTTCCACAATTGGATAAAATGGTAAGCTATAAAGGTAATTGTAATTTTCTCGTGACCCCAGACATGAATATGGAAAATCATCTGGAATAAATCCAAGATCATTCCAACAATCCTTAAAAACAGATTTTTCTGTTTTTATGATTACTCGACCTAATTCGGAATCGTTAGATATCTCATAATCAAATGTATTCAATATAGCTTCTACTGGATTCCGAAGACTTTGCAATTTTTCAACATACTGCTCATATTTCTTTTCCTCTGTTTTGAATCTTTTGACTGGTAAATAGTTGGTTAAAGCTGACATAATGTTTTCTCCTTTCTGAATCAAATGTTTTTAAATGTTTCATTATTAAGCGTATAACCATTTGGTAATGTTTATCAAAAAAACAATAAACATAAAAAGTTTACAACATAGGTACTATTATAACACATTAAAGTAAAAAGTGCAACGAATTTAAGGCAATTGTTAATTAGAGAGAAAAAATATAAATAGTAAAATTAAGTGACGCACTTTGAAATAAAAATAGACACATAAAATTACAAATGATACAATGTGATTGTCAAGAAAACATTGAAAGGATTTGTGATTTTATGTGTCAAAAAGATTATAACAAAAAAATCAAAGAAAAGAAATACCAACATTTAAATTATGTTGAAAAAACAGAAATAGAAAGATGGTATAATACAGACAAGAGAAGTTGTTCAGAGATTGCAAAATTATTAAATAAAAGTGTAAGAACAATACAAAGAGAAATAAAAAGAGGTTTAGTAGAAAATTTAAAAACAAATTTAGAAGTGATTTATGTGTATAGTGCAGATGTGTCAGAACAAAAATATAGATATAATATGACAGCAAAAGGGCCAAATATAAAATTAGATACCAATTATAAATTAGTTGACTATATTGAAAATGGAATAAAAATAGAGAAAAAATCACCAGAAATACTTGTTGCAGAAATAAAAAGAAAAAAAGATGAATTTGGAGTAATAGTGTGTGCAAAAACAATCCGAAATTGTATTCATAAAAGAATATTGAATTTAACAGAAAAAGATATGATTTATAAAAAAGAGTATAAAGAAAAGAATAAAGAAAATAAACATTGTGCCAAAGTTCCAGCAGAAAAAAGTATAGACTTTAGACCTAAGGAAGCAAACGATAGAAGTGAATATGGGCATTGGGAAGGTGATTTAGTTGTTGGTAGAGATGGAAAAGGTGCAGCATTATTGACTTTTACAGAAAGAATGACAAGAGAAGAAATAATATTTAAAATACCAAGTAAACACGCTATAAATGTAGCCAAATCAATTGATGAATTAGAGAGAAAATATAAAACAGAATTTAAAAATAAATTTAAGACAATAACATTTGACAATGGTGGTGAATTTAGAGATTATAAGGCTTTAGAAAAGTCATATGATAAAAGAAAAAAAGAAGCACGTTTGCAAGTGTATTATGCACATCCATATAGATCGGGTGAACGTGGAAGTAATGAAAATGCTAATAGATTAATTAGAAGATTTATACCAAAAGGAACAGTAATAACAGATATTTCAGAAGACTTTATTAAACAAGTAGAAGATTGGATAAACAATTTGTTACGACCTATGTTTGGATATAAATCTAGTTTAGAAATGGTAAAAATCGCATCGTAAATCTTTTTGTAATTTTATTACAAAAAGTGCGACACTTATTATTGCAATTTATAATTAGAGAGAAAAAAGTAAAAATCTATTGCCAATATTATGTAATTATGTTATAATAAATAACAGTCTAGTGAAATCTAGAGCTAAATTTATACTCCTATTTTCATTACAGGTTTATAAAGAGCAGCATTGTAAAATTAATATTTTAAGGAGGAAAAGAAGATGTTGAGCGAAAAGAAAATTCAAGAAATTAAGAAATTTGAGGAAGCTGGTATTGACGTAATTGCCATAGGTAAAAGCGGAACGCTAGATTACGCAAGCCAAAGCAAAGAAGGAAGTGAATATTGTGACCAATGTAGTGACTTTAGGTTACTTCCTGACCCAGATCCATATGATTGGTTTAGAGATGGAGACATGAAGGCAGTATGTCTTGCGGTCAATGGAGTGATAAGAGGAGCGCTTGAGAGACCTAGTGAATGTGTTAACATTCGGAAACCTCTCTATTGTCCAAAAATTGGCCGTGAGTTGAGCGATGAGGAAAAAAAAGAAGCAGCAGAACAGCTAGAATGGGCCCAAAAGTATGTAATAATGAGATGAGGAATAATTTTCGTAATTAAGGAGCCATTTATATGGAAAAGCAAGTAAAAGACAAACTTTTTTGTCATTGGGATGCAGTTCGCTTCGTTTCAGAGAAAAATTTAGAAAAAAATGATGGAACATTTTTTACACTTTCCGTTACTATTGAGAACAAATTAGAGCTTATGATTTTTCTTGGAAAAGACGAAGAAACTAATTCTTGCTATGAGGTAAAAATCTATAAAAGTAAATCAAATGACAAATATATTCCCAATAAAGATGATGAGGTAAAAGGTTGGGAAGAGAACGATGAGTATGCAACCTTCTTTTTCGAAGAATATGAACAAGCTCGGAATTTTGTAGAGTCATTACCATATCGACACCCAGAGTATCGAGCAAGACCTTTTAGAGAGATTTAATGTTTAACTTGCTACAAAAAGCCAATTACATAATATTATGTAGTTGGCTTTTTGTAATTTTTGCGAGCAAACAAAGATCAAAAAATCTTAATTAAGCCCCTATTGTTCTAATACAAATCATTTAAAATGAAACTCTTACCATTTAAATAATCTAAAATACCACTATCAGTATGAAAATTAAATTTTAAAATATAACTACAAAGCATCTGATATTTTTTACCAAATCTTTTATTAATTTCATTGATACCATACTTTCCGGTCTCCAATGATGGGATATCCTAAATAAGCAAGATGAGCTCTAATTTGATGAGTTCTACCAGTTTCAATCTCAACATCTAAAAGAGAAGTATGGTTGTTATATTTTTTTAAAACACGATAAGAAGTAATAATTTTTTGATATCCCTTTTTAATATGGTCAGAAATATAAACACAGGATTTTTTAGTATCTTTGAACAAATAGGCTTCACATCTTTTAAAGGCAACTTTAGGAGTACCATATACAAGAGCCAGATAATGTTTTTCTATTTCATGATGTTTAAATTTATCAAGAAGCAAAGATAAAGCTTCTTGATTTTTAGCAAATAAAACTAACCCAGTTGTATTTCGATCAATTCTATGACATGGCATTGGTTTAAAATTGCAATCTTTATATTTTTTGTGAACACAGGTAGTTAAACTGTTTTCACCTGTTACTTCTAAGTTAAAAGGTTTTTTGATAATTAAAATATTTTTATCTTTAAAAAAGATATCTAACTTAAAAGTAGGTTCTAATAAGCTATCTGCAATGTAAACTAAAATCTCATCATTTTCATAAACCACAACATCTTCAGAAACTCGTTTTCCATTAATTTTAATGTCTTTTTTTCTTAGTGTTTTATAAAAAAGATTCGAAGAAAGATTTTCGATATTTTCCAATAAAAATTTACTTAATTTTTTCTCATTATATTTTTGTTTTACAATTAACTTTTTCATGTCTGTATTATATCTTTTTTGTTCCTAAAATGCAAGAAATGAGAAGAAACTTGCACGTGATAAGAAATCATGATATAATAATCGGGTAAAATCCTTTTTATTCCTGTTTTTCAGGTTGATAGATAGACTGTTACGATAAAATAATTATTTTAAGGAGGGCATTTTATGTTTTGGTCAATTTGGGGTATTGGTTGGATAGTAGTACTGATAACAATACTAAGTAAGAAAAAGTGGATGAATCAATATGACGAAAGTAAAGTCATAAGAGTAGGACTAATTGGATTAGTCATGTTATGTATCTTTCTAGTAGGAGGCACAACAGTAGGAATGTGGCTAGGTACGGTTGTTAGAGGAACGCAATTTGCTAATTTAAGTGTAGTGGGAATAATGTTCAATATAATAATACTAGTAATTGGTCCATTGATAGTAGTCTATTGTGTTGGATATGCTGTATTATGGTTATTTTCATTTGAAAGAATAGGACTGCAGATAAGTTTTATCATTGTTTTTATTCTTTCAGTAGCTTTCTGGACAAAACAGGTTTATCAATATGAGCAAAATAAAGAAGAAATTACTAGAACAATGGAAGGAGAAAAAACAGAAAGAGAATTGCTATATTTTTGTAATATACCTGTACAACATGTATCTGAAACGATAAGATGGGGGAAATATTCAGACATGGTAGACATACAAACACAAGACAACCTTTCTTATTGGTATTTAAATGAAAATGGTGAAGGGGTATATGATTCGGCAGTTGCTGCGAACTCAAAAATAATATTCTTAGAAGAGGATGAAGAACCATATGTAGAGATTATTCCACAAACCATGCAAAAAGTTATTTTGAATCGGAATAACGGAAAAGAAGAGATTGAATCTTCTAGTACATGGAACGAATATCGATTTTATTTGCCAAAAGAAATTATGCAGTATAATTTAAATTGAAAAAATTAGAAGAAAATAGTGTGCTTTGTAAGGCACACTATTTTTGTAGTCATACTCTTAAAAATGAATGAATATAATACATATGTGAACTTTATGTGAAAAAAACAAAAAAAGTATTGACAAGAAAATAAAAAGGGTATAAAGTATTAGCAGTCAAGTGACAAGAGTGCTAAAAACTTTTAAGGAGGTATAAAAATGATTAAACCATTAGGAAACAGAGTATTAATAAAAATGAAAGAAGGCGAAGAAACAACGAAAAGTGGAATTATCTTAGCAGGAAACGCACAAGAAAAACCACAAATAGCAGAAGTAATTGAAGTAGGACCAGGAGAAAAGGTCGATGGAAAAATAGAACCAGTTAATGTGAAAAA
>CATJCJ010000493.1 GCA_949738935.1 uncultured Eubacteriales bacterium
TGAAAGTTTTGTCAATGTCCCTGTCCACACGTCCTTCATTTGCCTGCCATCATTCATTTCTTTCATCTTCTTATAATTAAAAAAATGCCGGGACTTCTTCTCATTCTTCTTTGCCCATAAAATGGTTTCCGTAGAATGTGTAAAGCATCGGCATGCTAAGTTTGGTGGCGGATTCGTTTTCTGCCATGTTATGTTGTTAATTATCTTAAAGCCTTCCTGCTCCAATGCCATACCAATCGAATATATATTGTGCAATGTTCCTGATATCCAAATGGTTCCATTCGGCTTTAGTACTTTCTTACATAACCTAATCCACTTTCTGTTAAACTTGTGCTTTTCTCCGACGCTGGTTCCACTTTCAGAAATCTTATCCCATGAACCTTTATTTACCGAAACCATCTTTCCACCCTGACAAGTAATACCATCATTACTCAAGAAATAGGGAGGATCCGCAAATATCATATCCACAGATTCCAGTTGCATATTTGTTAGAATTTTAAAGGAATCACCTAATAATAACTGCAATTCTTCTGTTTCGAAATATAATGGTACTTTCTTTGTAAATAAGTTCTCCATTATCTCGACTCCTTTAATAATTGCATATAATCACTTCTTCTCCAACCCTGTTGGATGCATTTGAATTAATCATACGCTTAACGCTTACAACATCCATCTTGTAACCTTTGTTTCCATACAACTCATTTATCAACTCTGTATTATGATTGGTGAGCATACAGTAACATCCTTTGGCTGTTAATTCATCATAAAAATTTGCAAGGCGCTTATGACTTTCTATGTCAAATCCCTCTTTGGTATAAGATTCAAAAGATGTGGGATTCAATGGTACATACGGACTGTCAATAAAAACAAAATCGCCCTTTTTGGCATTCTTGCAGGCATCTTCAAAATCTCCATTGTTGATAGTTACACCCTGGAGATATTTCGAAATCTCCATAATGGCATCTTCATCAACAGAAGCTCTCCGGCTATTGTTATACGGAACATTAAACAATCCTTTACCATTTACACGATACAAACCATTAAAACAATGCTTATTGATAAATACAAATATTGCTGCCAACTCCACATCATACTCCGCTTTCATCAGCTTGTCATTGTAATGTTCCCGGAGAGAATAATAGTATTCCTTACCATCATCCCACATTTCAACATCAATCTTATTCACAGCATTCAAAAATGCATCGGGTGCATTACATATCTGTTTATATGCATTTATCAGAGCCTTGTTTATATCATTTATCAGAGCATTTGCAGGTAGCAATTCGAATATAACTGCACCGCCACCCACAAATGGCTCATAATAATCATTATATTTTTCAGGTATTCTTTCCTTTATTTGCGGAATCAACTGACGCTTACCGCCAGCCCATTTCACAAATGGAGCAAGACTTGAATTGCTCATTTTGATTCCTCTTCTCTACATCCATAAAAGACAGCTTTTTACTTATCCATTATACTTACAAACATACAAAATAACAACCAAAACTTTCACTTTTTGTGAATTATCTTACTTATGAAAAACAAATATATACTCATGTGCCAAAAGCAGGAAATTATTGTTTTGTTTCTCCCAATAATCAGCAGATCGACAATTATATTGTTCTTTAATAATTATTTCCTGATTCACAAAACCAGCCTGCAAAAAGCATTCCATCATACGAAATCCTAACGGAATAACTTTTCCATATTTTCTTACATCTCCAATCATTACGGCACACTTTTTTCCTTTTTTTAAAACCCGAAAAGATTCTTTTGCCACCTTCTTAATTTCACATACAAAATCTTCTACCTCAAGTAATGAAATATCTCCTTCTATCCCTTTGCTATATTTAATGATATTGGCATATGGCGGATGCGTACAGATAAAGTCAATACCACTATCTTTGATAAAGTACAAATCAGTAGCATTCCCATTTCGCGTAAATATTTTTGAATTTGTATCACATTGGAATTTTAAATTCGTTTCAGCTATGGAAACAGACTGCGGATTGATGTCAACACCTACCGCATTACGATTGAGCAGCTTTACCTCAACTAAGGTTGTTCCGCTACCCATAAATTGATCTAAAACCCAATCACCGGGATTTGAATAACGAAGTATCAGATTTCTTGGTACATATGGTGACCAATTTCCTCGATACGATCCCGAGTGCGTTGCCCAACTTCCTCTATCCGAAAAAGACCAAACTGTCGTTGGTTCCATATGAAAATTATTGGGTTGTAAAATTATAAGCCACGCCTCCTTTATTATTTTACTCAAACTTCCCACATTAAAAATGGGATTTGCTCCTTGAAAAATCAATACTATAGATTATAAAATAGCAATCAGGCAGCCGCTGAACCATACTCCA
>CATJCJ010000494.1 GCA_949738935.1 uncultured Eubacteriales bacterium
AATTCTCTTGCTTCATTATGTAACATTTTTATCACCTCTATCTTTATTATACCTCTCTTGTCAATAGGGGTGTTATTTTATAGGATTGCTATAAATTATATTGGTGTTGATAAAGTCCAATTTTGGAAAGGTGATAAAATTCAGTTTTGCTGTCCCATACACGGAGAACAACATCCAAGCTGTGGGATAAATGCGACATATCAAAAAGATTTTCACAGTCCTGTTATACAGGTGTTTAATTGTTTTAGTTGTCACGAAAGCGGAGATTTAGTCTGGTTTTTATTTAAGTCTATGCCCGATAAATTTAAGTCCGTCAATCAAGCAAGACTTTTTCTTGAAAAGCGTTATGGCGTTAATTTCAGAAGAGTGACAAAACTGAAAAGAAAATCACCTGTTGGCAGATATGAAGATTTATTTATTAATGTTGTTGGCAATGAGAGGAAGGTTTTAGCTAAAACACACCTTGCTGTTTTTAAAAGCGGGAAAGAAACTTATTCATATTACTATAAAAGAGGTTTTGATAAAAATGACCTTGCGGAATATAAAGTTGGCAGAGATTTAGATAATAAAACAGTGACTTTTCCAGTGTTTTATGAAGACGGTCAACTTGCGGGAATAATAGGACGCTACATTGACCCTCATAGACGTTATGGGGAACGTTTTAAAATATATGATGGTTTTGAAAGAGGTCAGTTAATATACCCTCTTGATAAATTGGAGACTATTGATGATACTCTTATTATGGTTGAAAGTATTATTGATTGTCAGCTTATGCGAAAATGGGGTATAAAAAATGTATTTGCTTTAATGGGTTCTTCTTTTACGAGTACACAAGCAAATATCATAAAAGAAAGATGTCGTAAAGTCATAGACCTTTTAGACAATGACTATGGAGGGGAAACGGCAAGAATGAAAGCACGTAAAAAATTAAGTAAATCGGTGATGTATTTAACTATTGATTATCCTGATAAGGTATTTGGAAAAGACCCGTCTGAATGGGGAGAAAAATTAACTAAAAATGCACTGATGACAGCAAGTTTGTGCAGGAACATCAAGAGATATTAATAATTTTATTATTTATAAAAATATAAAGGATTGGTTCATATGTTAAAAACTAATAAAGAATATACAATAATCAGGGAATATGAGTGTAAATGCAGTCTGTCAGAAGCTGTAAGGCGAATTATCCGTTTGCATATAAAATCAGAT
>CATJCJ010000495.1 GCA_949738935.1 uncultured Eubacteriales bacterium
ATTATACCAAATTATTTTTGATTTGGCAAACTTTTTGGAGTACTAGCCCTAAAACAGGGCTGGTGGATTATGCGTCGTTTTATGCGGCTCAATTTTTGACAAGAGATTTATGAGGTACTCATCTGTATCCTCACCTATATCAGTACCTCGTGAAACACGGAGTACCGATTTTGAAAGGTAGCGTAATCCGACCTTTGAGTAACTCGGTGTTAAATCACTCCTAAGTCTGAAAAGCAATTCTGTCAAAACGGCAGTTTTGAAGGAGTGTCCGTTTTGGACACTCCTACCCGCCCTATTTTAGGGCGGGTGCTGTTTTCTTTGTTTACTGCGTCCCAATTTTTGAACGCACTTAATAACGTTTCGTTATCGAATTTTAAGGCTGAACGATTCGTTCACCGTTTTCAACCGCTCTTTCTCCGCCTTTATTTCATCCTTGACCTGTGCTATCATCGCCGCAAGTTTTTCCTCGCATTCCTCTCTTGTCTTGGCGTAAATATTATGCGATTCTCGTTTTCCGTAAGCATTGGTTGGCGTATAGCGCCCCTCATACAGGTGGTCGTTTATCATCGTCACACAGCCCGTTCCGGATTTGCGACATTTGGGCTTGTACGGCTCGAAATCGGGCGGGAGGGTATCTATCCTTACCCTTTCTTTACCCCTCGGAATTTCGGCTTCTGTGCCGCATATTTGGCGGTCTATTTTCGCTGCTGCCTGTCGCTGCATCGTGTCGGTAATATGACTGTATATGTCAATTGTGGTTGCTGAGGAAACATGTCCTATCGTTGTGGAGAGCGTCTTTACGTCCATGCCATTTTCAAGCGCCATTGTAGCGAATGTATGTCGTAGGTCGTGAAATCTGACCTTTGGGCAACCAGCTCTTTCCAATATTAGTTGAAGGCGCTTGCGTACCGCCGAAGGATTCTTTGTTTTGGTGCTATCTAATGGCGATGGAAATATCCACTCTGAATCAACTGTTTGCCGGTATTCTGACAGAATTTTCAGTAGCATCGGTGGAAGAACCACTGTCCGAATAGAAGCTTTTGTTTTTGGGGCGCATATAATCTGTTCCCCTTTGAGTACATTAACCTGACGCTCGATCCGTAGTTCGCCCGTCGTGAAGTTGAGATCGCTCCATTTTAAAGCGAGTATTTCGCCGCGGCGCATTCCCGTGCCGAGTTCCAGCAGGAAGAGTTCGTAATAGCCTTCCTCTTTTGCTCGATTGAGGAAACGTATAACTTCGTTCTGTGTAAGCACTTTCATCTCGCGGGATTTCTTAGGCGGCAACTTACAGCCTATCGCGGGATTAGTTCTGATCAGTCCCTCTTGAACCGCTTTCTCAAGTGCCGAACGGCAATTACCATATACTGCTCTAATCATCCGGTCAGAAAGTCCTGCGCCGTAAGCCTCTATGTGAAGTTTTCTACCGCTGGATTTTATCCTCGCATAAAATTGTTGTAGATCCGTCTGTGACAACTTATTAAGCGGTATCGCCCCTATTTCCGGAATTATATGGTTGTAAATTCTGTTTTCATACCCGCCCTGCGTTGTTAGCCTAATGGTGTGTTTGCAATAGGTTTGGTACCAGAAGTCAATCCATTCTTCAAATGGCATTTCCGAATTTATCTTTTCAGTCGATTTTCCGAATTGAGCCTTTAATTTTTCAAGCTTGTCTGTACATTCCGTTTTAGTTTTAGCGGTAACGTTCTTGGTTATGGGCAATCCTTTATCATCATATCCAACTACTACGCGACCCTCCCAACGTCCGTCTTTGCGAAGTTGAAGCGTTCCTTCTCCTTGCTTTCTCCGTTTAGCCAAGTTTCATTCCCCCTATTATGTCGTCCATAAAGTTACCAACAATCCTTGCTGCGTTCTTCTGCATATCCGTCGTGACATGAGTATAGGTATCCAGCGTGAAGCTGGCATTTGTATGTCCTAAAATTCCGGATAACGTTTTCGCGTCAACGCCGCCCGCTATTGCATGGGTAGCGAATGTGTGCCCTTATGGTATAATAAAGACAAACGGAAAAATCCCATAACAAAGGGGTTTGTGGACGTTTGCCGTAACTTTTCAATTCTTTTTCCAACGA
>CATJCJ010000496.1 GCA_949738935.1 uncultured Eubacteriales bacterium
ATGCCGACAGGGGACAGGTCATAAAAAATGATTTGGAGACTGTCTTAAAAGGACTTGCCGACGGAAAAGGGGACGGCAGGCTGGTAATATCCTGCCTGAAAAGCAGTTACATAACCGGCAGTTTTGATTTTTATATTGCATTTTACGCCGGTGAGCCTTTTGTGGAGGAAGAACCGGACAGCGCGTATTACAGTATGGCGGTTTTTTGGGACGGCATCGGAGAGGACCTGGAGAGGATGGGTAAAAAATTAAGGAGAAAGTTTATCCGCGTCATGTCCTCGGAAACGGAGGAAATACGGAGATGGTACATGGAGGGATTCCAAGGGGAATGGAAGGAAATATTCCGGCAAATATTGGAGGGGGCGGAGGAGGAAAGGCATGTGGATGTCCTGTTCGGCGGCTACATGGATAGGCTGGAGACTGTAGGGCGGGTGTAGCCGTACCGGATAAAGGTTTATTCCTTAACGGTTCCTAAACAGACGGTAGCAAAAGAGGAGGGAAAAATGAAGTATTTTGTGGTATCCGTGGACAGCAACTATGTCGCCCCCGTACCGGTGGGCTGGCAGGGAATCATTGATAAGAAAACAATCCACAGGAAAAAAGTGTATGAAATACAGGAACACCTGCTGTTCCGTGTGGAAAGCCATATGCAGATGGTTTATACGGATGTCATCACTTTTCCGTGTTTCATGGTAAGTGAAACGGTTAAAAAGGTAATAGGCAGATACCAGCCGTTTCTGAAATATACCAGGGTTGTGCTGTTCCAAAAGGAAAAGGAGACGAGTATGGCATATTATATCCCGTTTTTGGAACAGGTCGGAAAAGGAAAGAAAAACGGTACCGGGAGGATTTTGTTAGGACGGGAGCAGACAGACGGCAGGGGCATTGCGGAAATACAGGACGGGGATAATATCCGCATCATTATGAGGATGGATTTGGTGGAGAGCATTTTACGGAGGAAAACGGTGGGAATAGGGTTGGAGGAAATAGTCATAACATAACAGGAATTAATTCTCCATAGACATTTCGGAAGTGGAGGACATACCGGATAAGGGGTTTTTGGAGAAATTGGACAGTGGGGATGAAAGGATGGAAACATGGAAAAATACTATACAGTAAGGGAAAACGGAATAACGGTACATACGGCCCTCCCGCTGCAGGCTATTATCAGGATGGAGACTGCAATAAAGGAAAACGAGCATGGAAGCGGGA
>CATJCJ010000497.1 GCA_949738935.1 uncultured Eubacteriales bacterium
AACCTTATCGTTTTCCATTTAAAGTGTGTGCGGCTAAATATGGAAGAATGTAGTTGTTCCATACTTTAATATTACTGTGCATTGCTGAATGTGAATCAATCCAACCATATTCTTCATCCGTAGTAAACACATTATCTGGTATATACATATTTACTGCATTATCAAAAGTTCTTCCTGCAAGTATATTCTCACCTCCCAAAATTTGAACCTTATCAATTTCGTTATATACTTGCAAATGCAAACCAACTTTTGTTTCTAATTGATATTCTCTAACCGGTGTTGCAATAGTAATTAATGTTTCAACTTTTATATTATGTTTAGCTAATTCATTAGTTGCAAGTATTGCAAAATTTCCACCGTGACTATGTCCAACTAACCTTATTGGCTCATTTGGATTTTTTTTATGAAACTTAATTAATTTTTTTGCAAAATTTATAGCTTCTTTTCTGCGCGCCTCATCATTATTATCACCTGACCAATCAGCCTCATCTATACATTTGCTTTTTTCACCACTATAAACATTTTTTTGATAATATTCTTTAAATTCGTTTGTCCAGGTAGAATTATCAGACCAAGTTCCATGAATAAACCAAGTTGCTTTTCCTGTAGGATCATAAAATTTGACTGGATTATTATCTGCATATATATACCAATTAAGACCATCCCTGACAGGGTCTTCCGTTGTAAATCTTCCCAACTCTGGATTGTAAATTCTTGCTTTTAAATAAATGCCGTCTAAATAGAAATTGTAATATTCACCACAGTATCCAAATTGGTTATCAGAGTTTTTTCCTGTTCTGCTTTGATTTCCAAAAGCGTCATAAGTATATTGTGTTGATATTGTTCCATTTTCATCAACAAGGGCAGAAATATCATTATGACCATTTTGAAGATAATAAAATCCCTCATTTGATTTTATTAATCCCAAACCTCTTGTATATATTTCATTTGCTAATTCAGGTCTACCGTCATCATACCCTATAGAGATTATGTTATTTCCATGCCAATTATAATATTCGTTATCAATAATATGACTGCTCCTGAAAAGTAAACCATCTGGTCTGTAGACAAAATTTACTTCTTCCCAGTCAAGGTTATAATTTATATGTTCTAATTCATTAAATCCGTTATAATCATATTCCATTGAGTAATCGTAGGTAAAATCAAGTCCAGTATATATACTAAATTGTTTTTCTGAAGAATGTTTTTCTCCAATTTTGTTTGGAATTTTCTTTGTTAAATTTCCATTAAAATCATAGTAGTAATTATAATCATTTCTTTCGGCTTCACCTTTTTTATTGATTGTTTCTCTTTTTAGTCTATTATATAAGTCATAAGTATAGTTGGTAATATAATTTTCACTACCTGATACACTAAGTCTTGTTCTGTTGCCTGACAAGTCGTAAGTGTAGCTCTTTTTATTTTTATTTGTAATTTCACCTATGAGCCTTCCGTAATTATCGTAGGTATAAGTTGTTGTAACCCCGTTGCTGACCTTTGTTTTTTGATTTCCGTTGTTATAATAAGTATAGCTGTGAGAGTCTAAAATAGTATTTCCGTTTTTACTTTGAATACTTTTTACAAATCCGGCGTAATTGTAATCATAAGTAGTTATAATATTATTTCCATAAGTGATTTTTTCGGGTTTTCCGTTTAAATCATAGTTGTAAGCTGCAACAAGCACTCCGTTTTCATATATGTTCGCAAATTGTCCTTTTACAGTATAAGTATATGTATTTTCGGAAATCTGATTGTTTTTGTTTTTGTATTTAATCGAACTAAGAAGATTGTTGTTGTCGTAAGCATATTCATTTATAAAAACACAATCAAAAATGCCATCTTCCAGTGAACTTTTTTCATAAATCAGATTTCCTCTTGTATCATATTTATAGTTTAATTCGGAGTTTCCATATTTCTCTTTTACCTTTGCCCCTGTCAAACCGTATTCAGCTGTTTTTTCCAAACTGCCTGCTTTCTGACTTTTAAGTCTGTTCATACCATCATAGGCATAAGTTATTACATTTCCGTTTCTGTCGGTTTTCTTTGACATATTTCCATTAACATCGTATTCATATTTTTCAATACAATGTTCCGGGAAAACATTTATTGCTGCATCGGGAGTATATTTAGTTTCATTAGGCACATTTATCAAATAAGTAAGCCTATTCAAATTGTCATACTTATAAATAGTTTTGCTTAATGCGTTTCCTGTAACCATCGAAGTTTTGTTGCCAGCCTTGTCATAGGTATATGTTGTCACATTATTCTCATTTCCGTTTTTCATTGTAACAGTTTCAGGCAATCCAATCTGATTGTATGAATACTCGGTAATACTGTCACCGGAACTTCCTCCTAAAACGGTTTCTTTAAGAACATTTCCCGTTTTATCGGTTTCGTATTCCTTAACTATATTTTGATTTCCGTCTAATGGAATTGTAACAGATTTCAGCATATCTGTAAAGCCTTTGTAAGTATATTGAGTAAAGTAATTTCCCTCAACGCCTTTTGGAGTGTACTCTTTTACAAGACGTCCAAGTCCGTCATATTCTTTTTTACTTGTCGCTCCTGTACTGTCGGTCTGAGTAAGAATATTTCCTGCGTGGTCATACTCATATGCTATATAATATCCATTATATGGACTTTCTTTTATCATATTTCCAAGAGCATCATATTCATAGGATTTTTTTACTCCATTACACTCCTGACTTATTGTGTTGCCGTTGTAGTCTGTTACTGTTTTTGTTGTTATGCTTTGGGTATTTACGCCGTCACCTTTTACAACGCTCGTTACAACATTTCCTGTAGATTTGTATTTGTCCCCTTTTGGCAAATTTTTTGTATACTGCGGTATATTTTCCATATCATAGGACATTGTTTCGTTATATATCTCTTTTCCGTTTTCTGAAGTGATTTTTGAAACAGGTCTGCACGCCGAATCATAAGCATATGATGTTACGGTTTTGCCATCGGGTGATGTTTCTTTTATAAGACAGAAGTTTTTATAGTCATACTCACATTTTTTCAAAAGTGAGTTTCCTGCTCTGACTTCTTCAAGATTTCCAAAACAGTCATAATCATAGGTTACAGCATTTCCGTTTTCGTCCGTTAATGTTATTTTATTAGCAATATAATCAAAAACACTGCTTTTAGTGCCACCCTGAGGATTGGTGACTTTAGTTAAATTGCCTCTCCAATCATATTCATACTGCGTTTTGCGACCTTCGCCGTCTGTCATACTTGTTACATTTCCTATTTTGTCGTAAGTATATTTTGTTTCTATATATTGTCCGTCAGGGAGTTCTGTTTTTACAAGTGTCGGTGAAGCTGTTCCGCTGTAAGTATATGTCGTTGTCAGTCCTTTTGTATTTTTATTGACATAATCAATTTTTTTAGATACTCTTCCGTCAGTATTATACAAATAGTCCGTTTTGCTTCTGAATATTAATGAACCGTTCTTTTCTTCGTAAGTTTCTTTTGATGTAAGATATTTTTCATCGGCATCATAATAATTTTTTACAACCATTTGAGCATTATCACTTATTCTGAATGTTTCAGCATAAGGTCTGCCGTATTTTGTAAATCTTTTTTTAGAAGCAGCAGTAGAATATGAACTGTTTACCGCATATTCTATTCCCTCGGGATAACTTTTTGATGTTCTCAGGTCTTTTGTTATATCATCATAATTATAATTATCCTCGTGATAATAAATTGTACTATTTCTGCTGATTTTATCTTGTGGTCTTGTCGATTCGTCATCTACATTTGAACCGGCTGTTCCCTTTTGTGTAGTTACTTTTTCAGGAACATCTGCATATATATATTCATATCCAGTAGGTTTTAAAGCATACCTTCCATTATATAAAATGTAATATGGCTTTTTTCTATATACTTGTCTTGGTGTTGGATATGTATATTCTTCCAATTCTATTGTCCTTGTATTACCGCCACTTGTATATACAAAATATTCAGCTGTTGTTTGACCTTGTGAATTAAAATCAAATTCTGTATAGCTTCCTGGATTTCTGCTTGTTTCCACCCTTCTGAAAAATCTGCTGTTATCCTTTAAAATACAATGTAAATCTCCATAATTTTCCCAATAGCAAATTTTATTATCTTTATAATACAATATTTCTGATAACCTTCTCGAACAGCCAAGTCCGTAAGGTGCTGCTATATAACCATAGTTCTCATCACTGTGCTCTTGATTAAAATATGTATCACCATCATATTTATATATTATATACATATTTGTTGGCATTGTAACTTTAGTTAATAACGAGCTTGAATAAAGTTCTTTAATAAGTTTATAATTACCTATATCATCCTTATTTTCTTCTACATTTTTTTGTTCATAGTGAGATTCAAAACAGCCTGATGTTTTTACCATATCAAAAGTCGTTGTCAAGGATTTACCGTCTTTGCTTTCAGTTTTTGTTATACGATAATTTCCCGAAGATATGTTAGGATTGGAATTTGTATACGATATAACTTTTCCGTCAGGAAGAACTATTTGCTTTATCTCACTATAAGAGCCATCTGTAAAAGTAACTTTTACTTCGCGATTTAAGGTATCTTTTATTATCAGACCGCCATTATTGTAGTCAAAAGTTATCTGATTTCCAAGAAAATCTTCTCTAAATAACAAAAGTCCTCTTTCGCTGAAATAATCTTTTATTCCTTTACGATACAAAACCGTATATTTTGAATTTCTTCCTCCTGCGTGGTCTTTGTCATATACAACCTTTGCATCTTGTGCCCAGCTTATATCTTCATAAGCGTAATCGTCAAGATAAAGATAGCCTGTATCACCTTTTTCACTGTATATCGATTCCATTGATGCTTTAAATTCACGTCCGTCATCAAGCATTATATATCCCGGTGATTTATCATCTTTATCCAATGATGGCACTTTCCCAATATCGTAGAAACAGCCGCTTGTCATTCTTGGGATATTTAATGTCCATCCTCCCATTTCTATAGCGTCATTGCCGTTTATAACCGTCATATACATCTTTCTTCTTGAATTGTATTCATAAAATAAGTTTAAATCAAGACCGTTAAGTCCCTCAAGATTTATTATATCATCGTGATAGGATACTGTTCCTGAAAGCACATCAACATTTTCAAACATACCGGGAATATAACTGCAAGGCGCTTTTTGCGGTAAAGACTCATTATCGTCAGTTGTTGATACCGATGCTAAACTTATTCCTAATTCTTCTTCAGCCTGGTTTATTTTTTCTTCGGCTTCATCAGGGGAAATGTTTTCGTCGCTGATTATTTCATCAAGAGAAACAGCATCAACTTTGTATTTTTCAGATATGCTGCCTGATTCGGTGCTGTCGTTTTCTTTCTCTTTTAAATTTTGAGCATTATTTTCTTTTTCCTGATTATCACTGTCAGCATTTTCAGAATCATTCTGTTTATTTTCACTTTCTTGTTTATCGCTGTCAGCATTTTCGGAATCAACAGCAAACGCATCATTTAGTATTTCGGCAGTTTTAGACAAAATACTTGAAAAACCGTTTTCTTCCGTTTTTTCAGCATTTTCTGCAACTGACGTTTCATCAGAAGAATTAACATCTGTATTTTTTGTAATGACATCCGTCAAATCTTTTTTAAACGCATATGCAACAGGATAAGCTGAAATAGCGTCCTCACTGTCATAACCGTCAATTACAGCATTTACAATTTCTTCTTTCGCTTCTTCATTTCCCAACAGTTCAGAATGCTCATCTTTTAATTCAGCAAATTCAAAGGACTCTTTCAAGGCGTCTTTTTCACTTTGATGTGAAACCGACATATTTATAGCTTCGTCCACGCTTATGTCAAGTCTTTGCATTATCAGCGCTAAAGGTATAGATTCTTTTATGGAAAATCCCCTTTTCTCACAATCACTCATAGTGTCTTTTCTAACGTGATAATAAGCCTTTAAAGCCGCTTGTTTACTTTGGTCAAGTTTTTTATAACTTCCTGTATTTACAATATTAAGTATTTCATCAGGAACATCGCCCAAATTTAACTCGAATTTTTCTATCTCCTCAAAAGGAAGAACGACTTCGGATTCGCCGGTTTGTGTTGTTTCTTCAGTCTGTGTTGTTTCTTCGATTTGTGTTGTTTTTTCAGTTTTTGTTTCGTCTTTGAAAACATTATCAGATGATGAACCGTTTCCGTTTTCAGAATTCGTATTGTTCTCGGAAACTTTTTTAGAATCTTCTTCCGCTGTCGGTTCAGAGGGAAGCAGTTCTTCAGACTTATTATCTTCAGCTTCAGAATCATTATTTTCTTCTGCCAAATTTTCTGAATCCGTATTTTGATTTTCCATTTCAATATCAGCGTTTTCCGAATCGGCATTATCAACTATATCTGATTCGGCAGCGATTTCCGTATCAGCAAAGGTCAGTTCAAAACTTCCCGTTATACTCTGCATAAAAACAGCCGATAAAATGACAGCTGATGTAATTTTTCTAAACATTCTCATTGGACATTCTCCTTTCAATTTATTTTGTCAATATACTTTTTGGAAAGTACCGCATAAAGAGGAAACAAAAATAATTTTACTTTGAATTGTACGGTGTTTCTTTAGTTCAAATAGTTGATTTTTCCTCCGAACTCAATAGAGGTCGAACCGCTTTTTATTCCTTCTAACGTTACCGCTGTAAGTATTCCTGACCAATTTCTTCCTATGGAATTTACTCTGAATCTTAAAAGTCCGTTTGTATTGGAAACTATGCTTATATCATCAGAAATTTTTATATCTAGAGATGTTTTTTCTTTTGTGCCTAAACCTACTTCTGCCACTTTATAAAAAGCAGGGTCATATTTTAATTCGTAAGTATAATCTGATTTATTTATTATATTGTTAACACTTAAATAAAAAGTATCTTTTTGCCCAACCCTTGCATTATAGGATGCAGACGTACTATTATTGCTTAAAATAATCTCTGAATTCAGAATATTATTAAGTACATTTAAATCAGCTGAATTTATTAAACCATCTCCGTTTACATCAGCTTGTATTTTCTGGCTTTCGGTAAGCGTAACCGTACCAGAGTTATATTGCTGTAATAATAGGGTATCAGCGGTTGTTATTTTATTATCTAAATTCAAGTCGCCTTTCATTTCCTTAATTTCAACATAATAAATATTAGCACTTCCCGAATCATCGCTGCTGTAAATGTAGTATGTTCCAGAAGTTAAAAGCTCAACTTCTTCTTTTCTTATTCCGTCAGATGTAAGAAGCAGCTGTTTAATAGGCTTTCCTGCTCTTGATACCAAAAGTGACGGATTACTTGCTGTTGTTGAC
Organism: uncultured Eubacteriales bacterium; assembly: GCA_949738935.1. GTDB lineage: Bacteria > Bacillota > Clostridia > Lachnospirales > CAG-274 > MGBC114079. The sequence goes on from CATJCJ010000497.1 coordinate 7,307, forward strand.
CCGGAAGAAGCATATACTGTCATTTTACAAGGCCTGTCTATAGCGAATTTAAGCGCTCTGTATTTTGGAACATAGTTGCTTGTAGAAGAATCTCCACCGGATTTTATGCATTTTGTAAACTGCATAGTACCGTATTTTTTATTGCTTTGTGCAACTTTAACTTTGTTTTTATTACTGTTTTCGACCTGTACTATATGAAGTCCGTCATATCCGTATATATCACCTAACGGCATTTCGCTTGCATTCCATATTTTATTTGAATAAACAAATTTTTTATTACTTAGTGTGTTTGCCAGGCTATACATATCATTTTCATCAACAACACCGTTTGAGTTTATATCCGCAAGAGATAACTGCTGTGCACTCAATACTTTTAACCCTGCCAGATATTGCTGAAGTATCGACAAATCAAAATATGTCAATGTTCCATCTTCGTCCAAATCGCCTGTTATCGAAGTGCTCAACGCTGCAATTTTGTTATTTTCAGTATCAGCTAATGCCGTTTCATTAACTTCAGCATATACATTAAAACTTGCAAAAATCAGTGTACTTAAAAAAGCAAAAAGCGGCAAAATAAATTTTGAAGCTATGCTGATATTATCTATTTGTTTCATTAGGCATCTCCCTTTCCGTTTAAATTTTTTAAAAAATCTGATAAATAAATTGATATTATGAGATTTTCTGTCTTAAAACTGTACTCATCTATACTTTTCAAATTGTTTTTAAATAATATCACCTCTTATTTAAAGCTTAAATATTACTCCAACAAATATTTTTAAAAAACTTCTTTTGTTTAATTTTCAAGCTTTTTAAATTAATTTGCATTCAATTAAATATCAAAAACAATAATCTAAAACAATTAAGTTTATTATCTACAATATTGTCTTTTAATAATTATATCGCAATAAACGACAAAGTCAACTATATTTTTTAACAATATTATTTATAA
>CATJCJ010000498.1 GCA_949738935.1 uncultured Eubacteriales bacterium
AGATAAAAATTCATAAGTACTCATAGCGTCCACCTCCCTTCGGAAGTGGAAACCGAACCCCCGCAGACTGACTGCCCAATTTAATTATAACAGTTTTTACTTGGTTGTCAATTAGTTTTAAGCTAAGTTTACATATGTCTAACTTTTCAAAAATCATTCATTAATTGATTGTCTAAAATTTTAATAGCATACTTTACAGGCCTTTCTTCCTTGTCGAATTGCTTCATCATATGTTATCTCATATTTATTGCCTCGCAAAGTTCTACAGTTTTTATTGTGATATTTATTGCCTTTGTCTCCAATCCAAACTGTATTTGCTGAATTATTTTTTGATTCAACTGTCGCATAATCTTTTTCTTTAGATGATGAAGAACTTGTTTTACTACTTCCGCCTCCACTAGAATTGACTGCCGACGCGGCTGCTGGAACTTTTGCTTCTTTTTTGTTTCCCTTTGTCGGAGAAGCAATTGTTGCTGCTTCTGTTGTGGTTATTGTTGTTGTCTCAATAGTCGTAGTTTCTGGTGTTGTCTCAATGCTTGTTGTTTCTGTCGTAGTTTCAATAGTGGTAGCTTCCGTTGTCGTTTCAACAGTAGTTGCTTCTGTCGGTGTTTCAAGAGTAGTTTCAGTTGTTGAGTATTCTTCGCTTTCGCCACAAGCTGTAAGTGTTAAGATTGTTAAAGCTACAATAAGGATTAAAATAATTTTTTTCATAGATATATCCTCCGTTTTTTATTCTTTTTTTCAAGTTCAAAAGTGACTGAAAAAGGTTTTGTTTGGTCTCTATTTTTATTTTTTTAACTTTTGTCTTTTTCTGAAAATCACGAGTTTATTTCTTAATAAATTTATTTATAAAAAAAGTTATACAGATATTTTTGCCTTATAACCATATTCATTTAACATATGCAAAAGGTTTGAACCATCAATTAAGGAGATAGGCTTATCTTTGGCAAAGTCATATGTATCGGAACCAAAATGGCTAGTGGTTACCAATATACCTTTAGAGGCACCTTCATTAATCATTGTTCCATATAAATCACGTGTGGCTGATACAGGAACAACCTTTGAATATCGCTTAGCTTGAATAACAAATTTTCCTCCACGGATAGGGTCTGGATCAAATGCAATAGCATCTACTCCACCATCTTTACTGGCTTGTGTTACTTTGACTTCTGCTCCATCTTGAGAAAAAATTTTAGCAAATAATTCTCTTACTAAATATTCAAAATCTTCCCAAGGCATATCAATTAAGTTCGTTTCATCATCAAGAGTATCAAGTATATCTTTTGATTCAATAAATCGACTATCTGTACGATTAAGCTTTAAAATTGGCTTAATAGGTGTGACTGTCGCTAATGAAGGAGCAGAAATAGCTTTTAAACTTCTTAAGCATTCTTTAGGGTCAACTTTTGAAATATTAATTTTTTTAAATGTGTTTTCATCAACAAGTACAGAAATTATACAAGCATCAAAGTCGTTTCCAGTAGATTTATCTATACTATGAACCCAACCATTAAAAGCAATACACTGTATATTTTGATTATAATTACGTATAAAAATTTCATGAATTACATACAAAGTTAATTGATAAATAATGTCATTATAGAGTGATTCAAGTTCTTTTTGCTTCATTAAAATAGGTTCAATAGTTTTTTTGCTTGCTACATATTTGTATCCAGCTTTTAGATTGATATTTTGGATTGTTGGCAAATTAAAATAAATAATAAGTGTTTTTGAATCTCGATCATAAGATAACTCAAAATCATTTTCTATGTTTTCAGGAAATTTTAAGGAGGATACAATCATAGTTGAAAATTTTTCAACAGCTTCTGTGTCACCTGCAATAAAATCAGCTTCCCATTTTTCAATATCCTTGTTATAATTTATTTTTTTTGCTTCAAAATCATTGCGTTTTTGGTTATATAAATTAATAGCTTCTTGTTTTTCTTCTTCAAAGGTTTCCATATCTCTATTAAAAGCCTTTGTAGCTTTATTTTCAATAGAAAGTCTTTTGTTTTTTGGAAAGTCAAGAAAAGTTTGGTTTTGAATTTTGAAGATCTTTTTTATTATTTCAAAGATTTTTTCAAGAAAACCTTTTTCAGGAACTGAAAATTTGGCAAAATATGTACTTATAACAGGAATGGTTTTAGTAAATGAAAATCCAGGATAACAAGAATTGTCCTTTAAAGAATTCCAATTAAAAGAATCTGGCACTCTAAGAGTTATGTTGTTTAGTATACTTTTATAATTTTCAATTGACATTTTTACTTCTTTGTCCATAAATTCAGCCTGTTCTTTTAAATTGGATATGCGTTGACGTTCACGTTGTCTGCTTTCTTGCAGAGACCAAGTATTGAGTTGTACCTTTATTTTATTTTCTAACTCATATTCAGTATAGGCTTTTATCGTTTTGGTTTTGTTCAAATAATCATTTGAAATTGTTTTTTGATAAGGCATTTGAGAAGGCATTTTAAACACTCCTTGTTTATTATTTTTATGACAAAATTATACAATAAAGAACAAAAAATACAATACATATTTTTTATTTTTTTAGCGTTTGTCTTTTTCACTTTCTTTCATTTCATCTTCAAGTTTGAAAGCTAAGCTAATAATTTGGTGACGTTTTTTTACATCAAGATTTTCGTATATTCTAATTATTTCGTTAATTTCATCTGAAAATAAAGGTACTTGTTTATCATTAGAAACAGAAGATTTGTTATTTGAACCTACAAAAGCATCTCCAGATATATTATTTGAACCTATAATTGCATTTCCGGATACTGTACCTGAAACAGATACGTTGTCTAGTTGATTTTCTCCCATTAAAAGCCAAGTAAGCGGGATATTTAATAATTCGGTAATTTTACAGATTACCTCTATGTTTGGAATAGAAGGTTTTTCTCTTTTCATATTATCAATTAAATTTCTATTAAATCCGTTATCAACTAACATTTTATTTACACTTCCATAGTTTTTCTTTGCATTATTTTCTATTATTAAAGCAATTTCTTTTATATTTCTCATATATAATCTCCTTAAAAACGTTTTCATAATTTTATGAAATAGGGTATTGACTTTCATAAAATTATGAAGTATAATATAACCAAGCTAATAAATTAGCCCGAATCTGAAAAAGACAGAAAGTCAAAAAATATAAAGAATTGGCGTTCTTATTGCTGACATAAATCTTTTTGTGATTTTGAGCTAATTTTTTAGCTATTTAGTATCATTTTACCATAAAAAAATAAAAATGCAAATAGTGTATTAAAAAATTTGTCAAAATATAGAGGAGGTGCGTATTATTGATAATTTTAAGAAGTAAAAATTTTGGGGTAGAAGTAAAAAAAAACTTCTTGATATTGGTATGAGACAGGCTGAGCTTGCTCAAAAAATAAGTGTGAGTGAAGGTTTTTTAAGTGAGGTCCTCAGTGGGAAAAAAGAAGCTTTTGAGACAAGAAAAAAAATTGTTTCCATTATTGAGGAAAATATGAAAGATAAATCTAAAAAAGAAAATAAGCGAAATCAGCCAGAGTATGAGCAGATGGAATTTGATCTTCTTAGCCTTAGAAATGATTTATGATATATTGAAGAAGACAGTATGAAGAAATGGAAAATATAAAAACCGCCTACTAAATGCAAGCGGTTAAAAAAAATTAAAGGCATACTAATTTATTATTGGGTTTAGGAATAGGTCTGCCGTCTTCTTTTGCTATTCAAAAAGGTCTTGAGAAGTAAAAATTTTTATGAGGATTAATTGCCATAATGTGAACGGCATTGAGCGATTTCAATCATTCCGTTATTAATACGGTAAACTAATCTGTTGGTATCGTCAATACGGCGGCTCCACTATCCCGCAAAGTTGCCTTTTAGCGGTTCTGGTTTTCCAATACCATTATATCCATTACGAGAAATATCATTTAATAGCTGATTTATTCGTTTGAGGGTTTTACGATCTTGAGTTTGCCAATAAAGGTAATCCTCCCATGCTTCATCTTGCCAGAGTTTATTCATCACTAACCTCTATCAATTCATGAAAATTACCTTTGCCGTTTTCAAGGTCTGAGATTGCTTTTTGTAAATGAGATTGATTGATTTCACTATAGAATGGGTCAGCGGTAATTTCGAAAGGAATTTTATGCTGTCTGATGACTGCTTTTGTGAATATTGTAAAAGCGGTTGTCATATTTAAACCCATTTCATCAAATAGTATTTCAGCTTGTTTTTTTAAATTTTCATCCATACGTATGGTTATGCTTGTTGTTGCCATAATAATGCCTCCTTTTAATTTTTATATTAGCATATTGAATATTGATTGTCAATACGTAGTATGTACATATAAAGATAATTATATCACTTTGTACATATAGAAAGTAAAATATATAGGAGAAAAAAGAACAAGCAATAAAAAGATTGCGAAGAACAAGGTTAGTGTCGGGTTGGGTCGTCGGATAAGCCAAGCAGGTAATCGGCGGAAACATTGAAATAATTGCATAACTTAATGATAATATCAGATGTTGGTTTACGTGTTCCATATTCATATCTTTGATATCCAACAATTGATAAATCAGTTGCTTGAGCAACATCTTTTTGGAGTAAATTATTTTTATTACGTAGTTCAATTAGCCTTTCGTTGAGATTAGACACATAAAGTCCTCCTTAAAATTTTTTAAAATAGGACTTGACATATCTAAATGGATATGTTAGTATACAAATATGATATATATCCATTTGGACATATCAAATAAAAGAGGTGGTAGGTGATGAAAACAACAATTTTAAAAATTAAGCGTAGAGAAAAAGGCTTAACACAATCAGAGATTGCAGAAAAAGCCAAAATTTCAATTTTAGCATATCAAAGGTATGAATATGGTGAGCGTGTACCAAACGCTTATACCGCACAATTGATAGCCCAAGCGTTACAAACAACAGTAGAGGAACTGTTTCCACTCTCACAAGAAAACGGTTCCGACACTAATCTTGCAAATAAAGAATAACATAAAAAGACAAAATTGACAAGAAAAATATCAAAGAGATAAGACGATAGAGAGGTGAAAGAATGGAAGAAGATTTACGTGGCATAACTTGGACAAGACAATTTAATTTGTTTGGTGAAGGACCGACAGAGGCGGCAGAGGATTTACTTTGCGTAAATGTGACAAGACAATTTAATTTTATAAATCTTTCAATCTTTATATGGCAGGAATATTTGGAAAAAAATGAAAATTTTAATATTAAGGATACAAGATTTTATATTTTTGAAATGGAAAATGGATTAAAAGAATGTACAAAAGATGAATTTCGAGAATGGATGAAAGATTGTTATCTTACTAAAACTAAAGCCAAATTTCTCAGATACCTTGACAATTACATCTTTAAAACGAGTAATGTCAAGGTAGTTATATGGTTTAAGTCAAACAAAAAAAATCTTATGAGTACAGACAGTATTAAAGTTGAAGATGTAGATTATGAAATATGTGGTGTATTTGATTACATTTTATAAAATTCTATATGACATCCTTCAGGAAGATTATTAGGAATAGTATATTCTCCAAATCTATCCCAGATAAATTTATATATGGCTACAATGGGTCTTGGAGGAATACGATTATCACATTTATCACTAAGAATAAATCCTGATTCTTCCCAACCGATATCTTTAAATGATTTTATCATTTTTCTCCGGGCCTCAATACTTAAAGAAAGAGGAACAGAAACATTAATAGATGTCATTTTAGTTGAAAATTAATTTTGCAAATAAAATAATAACACAAAATGACAAATTAGGCAAGAAAAATATTAGAGAGATAAGACGATAGAGGGGTGAAAGAATGGAAGAAGATTACGAACAAATAAAGCTTACAATTGCCATTTGGAAAGAGTATTTAAAAAAAGACAAGAATTTTCTAAATATAGATGAAATAAATTATTATACCTTTAAAATTGGAAAAGGACTTGAAGAACAACAAGAAAGAAAATTTAGAGAACAAATGGAGAAGTATTATATCAGTGAGCAGAAAAAAATTAAATTCCTTACTTACCTTGACTATATTTTAAAAAATAATATAGTCAAGGCTGTTATACAATTTGAATCAAAAAAGGAATTTCCTATGATGGGCAGTATTAATTTTGGTGATTACAAGATAATTACGGTGTATTGATTTTATAATACAGTTAATTCAACATAACATCCTTCAGGTAAATTCTTAGGAATAATATGTTCACCAAGTCCTTTCCATTCGAAAGTATATCTGCGAATTATAGGCATATGATTTTCGTCAAGATAATCCTCAGCATCATAATCCAGATACTTCCAATTGGAATTTTTAAATAAATTTAATACAGCTTTTTTAGCATCTATAGTTTTAAGTTCTGACACATAAACATTAATAATCATATGTTTGCTTTATCCTTTCATAATTATTCTGATACGACAATATCAGTATAGGCAAGAAAAATATCAGAAAGATAAGAGGGCGGTGAGGACAATAAAAAATAGAGGAATAAGTTTGAAAAGGTTAGCAAGCCGGAAACGGTACCGAAATCAACATATTGGCTATTATATAACAACATATAATCAAAATGATAAAATAGAAGTTATGCCTGCAAAAGGGAATAGTTTAGTGTTCCACGGAAAAGAAGAAGCGGAATTTTTTATAAAAAATCTTGAGCTTCATATCCAAAAGAATATTCTGTAATTGTTGTATTTTTCGGAATGTTTTTAAACTCTCCTTGCTTATTTATTGATTTCTGGGTTGTCGGTTCTGCCGACAAGGTAATCAAGAGAGACGTTGAAGTAGTCGGCGAGGGAAATAAGGCTTTCATAATTAGGTTTTGAATCATTAGCTTCAAGTCGTTGATATTGCCGCTCAGTTAATCCTATTTTTTGTGATATAGTTACTTGAGTTTCTTTTCGGGATTTGCGAATTTCTTTTAATCGTATATAAAATTCCATTTAAAGACCTCCAAAAAAATTATAAAAAACTATTGACACGACATTGGCTACGTGGTATTATTACAACATAACACGATGTACATTACGTGTTAAATTAAAAGGTGGTAGGTGATTGTGAATACTAAATTAAAAAATGTACGACAAAAAAATGGCTTAACACAAGAGGAGCTTGCAAAAAAAGCTAATATAACAACAAGAAACTATCAAAGAATAGAAAAGGGTGTGCAAGACCCTAAAACTACAACAGCGATATTGATAGCTCAAGCGTTACAAACAACAGTAGAGGAACTGTTTCCACTCTAACAAGAAAACGGTTCCGACACTAATCTATACAAATAAAGAATAACATAAAAAGACAAACTTGACAAGAAAAAATTAATTTAAAAGAAAGGGGGATAAAAATGTTGTTTAATATTCGAAAATTCTGCGCAATAATGGCTGAAAGAGAAATAACATTAGTAGAGTTATCAAAACTGACTAAAATTGATGTTGGAAATTTATCAAAATATAAAAATAGACAGCGTAATCCACATTTAAAAAATATTGGAAAAATAGCAAAAGCTCTTGAGGTTAAAATTGATGATTTAATGGTGGAAATGAATGAAGCCGAAAGAACAGAACGAGCCGCAAACGGCGGCGGTGTAAGGAGGTGAAAATTATTATGGTTTTATCTGAAATAAAAAACAAAGAAGAAATTAATACAGTTGCACACCATGCTGTAGATGAACTTTTATCTATTACTAAGTATACAACCGTAAAAGATTTTAAGGAATTGGCAACCAGTATAGTTGAGATTTCGGAAAAGTGTGTTATTGCGAAGGATGTTTTTCACTAACTTCAACGAAGAAAGTTGCAAATATAGTTCCTAAACCATTAAAAGTTACACTTGCATTTTTACCTGATATAAATAATTTAATTCCATCTTTTAAATTATTAAATTCAGTTTGAGGATATTCTAAAGAACAATTTGGACAACAAATATTTTCTTTTTGCAAAAGGTTTTTATCTTCAATTGTGAAAGAAAGATCACATTTAGGACAAATAAATTTTAAAAACATAATATAACCGCTCCTTAATTTTATAATATTATACTAATATTTTAATTAACAGTATAACAGTAGAAGGACTGTTTCCCCTCGCACAAAGAAACAGTTCTGACAATGATTCTATAAATAAAGAATAACACAATTGAGATTACATTAAAAGAAATAGCGAATACGAATGATTTTTTTATCATCATCAATATCAATTCCATCTATTATTGATGAGATTGATTTTAAGAATAAATTATCGTCATTTTTTACCTTATCAATAATGTTTTCTGGAATCCCTAATCTAATCAATTCGTCTATTATTACTGGCTTAATCTCAAGAATTTTATCCCAATTGGAATAAATTCCGTTTCCAATAAGGTAATCAATAGGTACATTAAAAAAATTTGCTATTTTTGCAAGCATATCTAAAGTGGGAATAGATACACAATTTTCCCAATTATTAACGCTTTGCTTTTTTGTTCCTAATGAAATACCTAGTTGTTGCTGTGTTAAATTTTTAGAATTTCTAAGGGATAATAAACGTTTAGCAAATATTTTTTTAGAAATCATAAAAAACTCCTTGACAGTACAAGATGTTTGTACGATTATAAATATATATTTGATACAAGATGTTTGTACTTCGAGGGAAAGGAGGTACAAATGTTAAATTTACAATTTTTGCGGTTAAAAAACAATCTTACTCAACAGCAGCTTGCGGACTTACTAGGATTAAAAAGAAAGTCAACTATAAGTGAGTGGGAAAGAGGAAATAGTATACCACATTTTAATACTCTTTTACAATTAAAAAAGTTATTTAATGTTGATAATGTTGAATACCTGTTAGAACAAGCAACCGAAAATGTCATTCATAAAAACAAATAATAACATAATTAAGATTGGTTCTAATTATATAAAACTTAAACATTTATCTTAAATTTTGGAAAAGCCTATTGATTATCTGTTGGAGCAGAAAATTAGTGGTGCTAGCTCCCCACATAAATAATAACATAAAACAACAATAAAAGCAATAGGGGGATGAAAATGAACTTCAATTTCAAGAAATTTTGTACAGTATTGGCTCAAAAACAATTAAGTTTTTCAGAAGTGGCGAAGAAATCTAGTATTGATATTAGTAATATTTCAAGGTATGCCAAAGGAAAGACAAAACCGACTCCACGAAATATAGGAAAACTCGCAAAGGCTTTAAATATTAATATCAGTGAACTTATAGATTAATATAAATAACCATCAATATTTATGAATTGCAAGGTATGGGACAAATTGTTTGATAAATAAAATTTACAGAGGTGATTAATATGTTTAAATATATTATTGAACGTGAATACGTTCGTTTTGAAAACAATATAAAAGTCATTAAAAAAGAAAATGAATTCACCCCTGAAGAACTTGATAAAATTAGACTGAGAAATCAAAAGATATATTTAAAAGCCCGTGGATACAGAGGTATTACGGCAGAAGAATATGCTCAAAGAAATCTTAAGGCGGCTCATTGAACTGTAGGTAAATGTCTTATAAGGCTGAAAAATCATACGGAATGAACCTTATAATTATACATCCGAGAGTGAGGCGATGAAAAAGGCTTATTTGAAAATTTACGGCTGTCAGATAAACTTAAAAACATAGAGGCTATTCTGAAAAATATATCGTTTGCTTGTTTTGAAAAGCAAGGAGGTGAGAAAATGCGAGTACAAGAAAAACAAACAACGGTAATAGAGATGTGTAACAGCTGTATGAATGAAATCGAAATTATATGGGATGTAAAGGAGGATGGCTATAAGATTTATTGTCCGGTATGCGGAGCGCCTATGACGCTGTGTGACGAATGTCTGCACGCTGAGGATAATCAAGAGGGTAAGTGTACGGGTACGGGTCATAAGTGTTTCAGATGGAATGAATCTTATAATCATATATCTACTGGCGAGGAGATGAAAAGAACTGTTAAAACGCTGCGGGAGATATTGGAAGAAAGATCAAAAGAACTTTCTGAATATTATTTAAAGACAGACAGCGAGGAGGAAAAGAGAGTTTTAATTAGGGAGATAAATACCCTCACAGATATTATTCTTTATACGGACAATATTAAGGCATTAATCTTGGAGTTAAAATTTTGACGATAGAAGGAGGTGAGGTAATGAAAATAATACCTGGACGTGATGGTTTCACACTTGATGGAACACCAAAAGAATTATATGACTATCTTATGATGCTGACAAAAAATCAAACCAATAAAGAAAAATTGATTATTACGGATTTCAGCAGTTTTTTTGGCAAAGAGCCGGGAAAAAGCGGAAAGGAGAATAAAAATGAGTGATACTAGGAGGATAAAAATGTTAAATTATAGAGGTTTTAGAGCGGACAGGCTTAAAGAGGCAATGAAAGAGAACGGGGCGACTTTTGAGGATATTTGCGAGGGAATGAGAAGAGATTTTTATCTGCTTTGGGTTGAAAGCGACATAAATTATATACGCAGAATAGTAAACGGGAAAACACCGCCGGGGATTGCTGAACTTTTTACAATATGCGGGGCTGTTGGCTGTTCGGCGGATTACCTTTTGGGGCTTAAAGATGAGATGTATTGATTGCAGGTTAAAGGGAGGAAAATAAATAA
>CATJCJ010000499.1 GCA_949738935.1 uncultured Eubacteriales bacterium
GACTTAAAATTATTATATAGTCGATGTTTGCACACTGTTACAAGTGTGCAGACTTAAACCCTTTGTAGTTAGTACAAGGTTGAAGTCTGCACATTTGATTCAAAAAATAAGGAGAAAGCAAAATGGATAAAGAAGCAATAATCAGATATAAATTTTATTTATGCAGAAATTTTCTGGACAAGCTGTTGAGTGAAGGTCTTATCACCGAAGCCCAACGCAGACGAATAGAAAAAGCAGTTATAAAGCGGCTTGCAGAGGTTTGAACCCTTGTCAGCTTTTGTTGGTTATGATACGAAAATCCGTAGATATTTCGTTCGGTTTGGTGATAGATAAACCCGAACCGTTTCGGTATACTGTGTGATGAAAGGAGATGGTCATATGGCTGAAATCACGATAATACCCGCAAAAAATCGTTCCGATGAAATTATACGAACCGCAGCCTACGCCAGAGTATCCAGTGACAGCGAGGATCAGTTAAACTCCTTTGCGGCACAGATACGCTACTACACCGAAATGCTTCAAAACAGCACAAACACGGTGTTCGTGGATATGTATGCCGACGAGGGCATAACGGGAACATCAACGGCAAAACGTACCGAGTTTCAAAGGCTTATGAATGACTGCCGCAAAGGAAAAATCGACAGAATACTCGTAAAATCAATATCAAGGTTTGCGAGGAACACCAAAGACAGCCTTAGAGCAGCACGTGAACTGAAAACGTTAGGCGTGTCAGTGTACTTCGAAAAAGAAAATATCGACACCGGCGAGATAAGCTCGGAAATGCTGCTGGCGATATACAGCCAGTTTGTTCAAGAAGAATCAATGTCAATATCCCGTAATTGCCGATTGGGTATCAAAAAACGTATGATGGACGGTACGTACAAAAATGCAACAGTACCCTACGGATATAATTATTCCGATGGAAAGGTTACCGTAAATAAAAAACAGGCTGATACGGTGAAAATAATATTTAACGAATATCTTAACGGTAAAGGAGAGCTTGAAATAGCCTCAATGCTTAACCGCCTTGATTGTGCAAAGCCCATAACCGCAAA
>CATJCJ010000500.1 GCA_949738935.1 uncultured Eubacteriales bacterium
AGAAAATATTCCTCATCGAGCCTTTTTGTTACCGAAAAATCCTCTCCGCATATTACCTCAAGCTGCTTTAACAGCATTCTGTAAGTGTACGGAAGCTTACTGAGCCACTTTACAATAACCGCGCTTCTTCTTGCTTCAAGGTCGGATTCGGGATCCGGCAGTATTCCCGTAAGCTTCTCAAAACGGGAAATTCCGTATTCGTCGGATGTTTCAATGAATTCATTTTTCAGAACCCTTTCGGAAGCGTTCCATGCAAGCACAAATTCAGGGTTTTCCGCTTCCAAAGTAACGGCAATTTCTTTGAATGCCGCTAAAAAAGGTGGTAGATAAGAAACAAGGTCAATTTTTCTTGTCATGCACTTGTACTCCCATAAACCGGAACTTCATATTTTCCAAGTGTTAAATTGTCACTTTTCCCATTGATTTGGGTGTTCCAAATATCCACAATTCCCGGAATTGATAAAATACGGGTTTCAATCTGTGAAACACGAACTACCAAATATGGATTATCAGTCCATGATTTACGTAATTGAAGCAAATATGTCTGTATTGCTTCATCTATGTACGACTGTAAATTGTTCCAACCGTATCCGACATCAAAAGTAATGTTTGTTTTAATATCAATAATTACCGCATCAGCTTTTTTCACTGTTACAATGTGCCCTATCGGCGCAATCCCATACCCTTCTCCGGCGTTTTGCTCCGGATCAATGGTGGTTTGTACCGTTTGTATCAGTTCATCCGTTGGAATCCCATATTCGGAATTTAGGATTGTTAACAATACTGTTCCCCCAACGGTCAATTTCTTTGCCGCTGCTACCGAATATACGATTTCAAGCCATGCCTTAACTGTTGGATTCAGAGTGTTAATAATTCCTCTATACCATTCATCCACAATTTCATTGGGAATCATATCAGCGGGGCGAATATCACCGTTCCAAACCCTTGTTACTTTAGTAATTCCAACGCCCGGAATGGCGTTTGTTTTTTCAAGGTAATCATGCACATTGCCCCCAAAAGCTCTTTCATTGAAGCTGTCAAAATATCGGGTTCGCAAATCTTCCGTTTCTTCTTCATCTTCACCGGGGATAAGAATTTCTGTAAGTTCAGCCGTTTCAAGCCCTTCAATGTAATCAATGGGAATCATTGTTCCCATCTGCTGATTGCCGACGATTCCGGGGGTTTCACACTGAACCTGATATTCGCCATCTGTGATTTTTTCGGTTACAATGAAATTTATTGAACCAATATTAAACCGCTTCCCGGTTACATCAATGTTTGGCGGAGTGAACTCCCCCTTCAAAACGGCGTGGGTTGCTTCATAAGGGGTAATTCCTCTTTCCTTGCATCGCTTGATAAGAAATTCCCTTGAAGCGGTATCACCATATGCTTCCGCAATCAGGGTGTTTAATTCCACATAAAGGATTTCCAATTCAAGAGCGGTAGGGGAATGGGTATCAAAGATAACCGAACCTTCCCGCTTGTCGAATTTGTCAGATACCCGTGAAAGCATCCGTTCAAGAATTTCATTATAGGTTACATTATACATTAAAAATTCACCACCTTTTCAGCAATCACATCACCAAAAGCGGTATGTGCGGTAAAAGTTACAAGGATTTCGCCTTTTTTTGAAATGTTAAATTCAAAACTATCAACGCTTTTAATTCTATCATCCCAAGTCAGAGCTTCCGTGATCCGGCGTTCAAGTTCGGGGCAAACATAAGAAACAGGTTCACCGTACAAATCAAGCAATTCAATCCCATAGTACCACGAATACATAACATATTGATAACGCTCCGTGTTCAGGATTTTATATATTGCTTGTTTCATTGCTTCCCGATTGTCTGTGTAGCCCCGTACAAGTTCGCTTGTAAGGTTCATTTTGTAAGTATGGGTTGGTTGTTCCTCAATCTCAAAATCCTGTTCAAGAAAGGCTGTGGTTGAAGGGATCATCCGATTCTATCCACCACAATATATTTTTGTCCGCCTTGCTGCCTTAAAAGGATAACTTCATCACCTACAACCAACCCATTATGAACGGTGATTTTCTTTTTGCTGATAACAATATCGTGATTATGTGAAGCAAAAGCCGGATCGCCGCTTCCTCCGGATCGGTTTTGTGTCGCCCATCCGTATTCAGCGGGAATCGAAACAGTTGTAACATAATCTGTAACATGTCGGCAAATAACAAGCTGCCCTTTACCCAACGGCAATTTCTGTTCCACAAGGATTTTCAAGGGGGAAACGCTTGTTACCTTTCCGAAACAGACATGAACGGGCTTTGAAGCGTTAACTGCATCCAACGCCGCTTGTTTTATAATTTTTATCAACTCTACCATATTAGCCAATAAATTCACCCCCTCGAAGTGTTAAATCCATGAAATGTTCGTCCAGCTTGAAGGTGTGTTTAACCTTTTCAACCAGCATGAAATTTTTTACATTCATATCACCTAAAGCAAGGTTTATTACAACCATGCTTCCGGCTCTTACACGTGTATCGCCAAAAGCGTTCACGATTTTCAGGTTTTTTGTTTTGCTGTTGTATAGCTTCAATAGAGCATCCGCTTTTGCTTGCCCGTTTTCGCCTTTTTGCAATGTGTCAAAATACTGCAATACACCCCATGAGTTCATGTGGGTTGAATCCTGTGCAATGTAAACTTCCCGCTTTCCGGTTTCCTCATTGTCATAGGTCAGCTTCACTTTGTTGTAGGTGTCACTATCAATGCTGGAAGTGTATTCAAAATTTTCTCCGGTTTCTTCATCAATCATCAGGTATGCCCCCGGTTCGCCAACATACATTGAAGAAAGGCTTTTTAATGTCAGCTTGCCGAAATCGTCATACAAAACAAACATTTCCCCGCTGTTCTGTAATGTTAAATCAAGGGCGTTTTCTATCATGTCAAATAGGGAAGTGTTATCTTCCACCCGTGAAGCAATCACAAACCCGGTATCTTCCAGAGTTCCGGTGTTCAAGGAAAAATCCGCTGCAATCATCTGAATGAACTGTGAAGCGGTTTTGTTCTCATAAACATAGGTATCTTTGTTATTTAGGTATCGTAATTGATCGTAGGCTGTCACTTCTATAATCTGATTTTTATCCCGCTTTTTTGTGAATACGAACCCAAAGAAAACGGCTTTCCCATCCACTTTTAGGCGAACCGCCGCCCCTTCCTGAAAATTGATAACGGAATCTTTTACAAGTTTGAATGTCAGCTTGCCGGGTGTGCTTCTTCTTTCTGTACTCCATTCAATTCCTTCTTCCACAACCGGGATATATGCCTTTGAACCGGAAGGATCGGAAATCAAAAGTTCTACATTCAAAGTCGTACCCCCCCTTAATCAAATGTTCCATCATCAACCCATCCGTATACATTTGAACCGGAATCGGTGTGTATCAAATGCCACGGGTGGGCTTTTCCCAAACCGTTTGCAATCGTTATTTTTGCTTTTCCCGCCCTTGCGGAATAGCCCTTTGCTCCCTGATAAGAACTATAAAATTGTGTGCCGCCGTGAAAATTCACTATATCGCCCACGCCATAGCTTTTTTTTGCCGGGGGATCAGCCGCCCTTTGCCGTTCAACCTTTGCTTTTGGTTTAGAAGCGGAAATCTTGATATTTACGGTTTTTGTGCCATAATCCCGGTACTGCTTCAACTTGATTTTTACCATCAAATCAAAGCCGTCTTTCGCCTGTTCGGTTATTTTGTAATCTTCCAATGACACCTTCATATTGGTTGAAAACAGAACCTTTCCATTCGGCATTGTCCGGGAAACGATAAATTGAAAGGGCTTCTTTTCGGTTTTAAGCTTTTCAAAGTAATCAAGAAAATAAGAAGCCCCCTTGAACCCTGATTTATAGGTTGCAAACGGATATTTAACTTGCGGTATTCTGCACTCAAATTCAACATCCGTTAGTTCAGGGGTTTTCAAAATATTTATTTCCCCCTCATTTATCAGAGTTAGTGTGTCATTTGCGTTATTGATTTTCACTTGTAGCTTTTCAGGGGCGATTGGTAACAAGCATTTTTTTAGGTAAAAATCATATCCGCTTTTACTCATTATACATGCACCCCTTCCGTTATCATGTCAACAGCTTCATTTGCGGCATCCGTCAATTCTGAAATAACACCATCCAAATCCATTTTACCGGAAATGGTGTTGTGATTCGTCTGTTCAATGGTGATTTCAGCAGTTGTAAATCTGTTTATCGCTTCCTGTCCGGCAATGTCACGAAGATATTTCAAATCTTCTTCTGTAATATCCATTGAATCCTTGATTGCCCCGGTGTTGCCCGCTATATCTCCAACATCCCCGGCAAGCCCCGCC
>CATJCJ010000501.1 GCA_949738935.1 uncultured Eubacteriales bacterium
CAGCTATGGATTGTAATATGGATAGAGTTACGGTTTACAGGAAAAAAGATAAGGTTGTAAAAGAAGTTATGAAATGGCTTAATTATTACGCTTAAAAAAACGTGCAAATATTTTGCAAAAAACGTGCAAATATCTTGCAAATATTTTTAATAAATTCTATGTTAAGATATTATTGTCGAAAGGTGAGAGAACTTTTCGGTAACACCTAATAACTTCCTTTGAAAATATACTTGACCGGATTTAGAGATTCGGTCAATATGGGCGCAGTGGTCTTGTTTGGGTTCGATTCCCAAGGCGCCGAACAGACGTGAATTCGTTCATATAATACTCCTTTACGCAAAAAAGACCGACTGCCAATCGGTCTTTTTTGTATGTTAGAATATTGGGGGAATTTTAAATAAAACATGATTTTATAATATGAGGGGTGAGGTGGTGAAAAAACTTACAGAAAAGCAAAAAAAATTTTGTGATGAATACCTGATTGATTTGAACGCTACGAAGGCGTATAAGACAGTGTATAAGAACTGTAAAAGCGATAACGCAGCGGCGGCTTGCGCGAACAAATTGCTAAGAAATGCTAAGGTTAAAACCTATATTGACAGTCTTCTTGAAGAAATCCACACTAAAAAAACAGCTGACGCACAGGAAGTTATAGAATATCTTACCTCAGTAATGCGGGGGGAGAGCAAAGCGGAGATAGTAGTTGTTGAGGGGACGGGTGACGGTTGTTCTAAGGCGGTTAAAATTGATAAAAAACCGGACGAAAAGGAAAAATTGAAAGCCGCTGAACTCCTTGGAAAACGTTTCGGACTATTTATTGACAAACAGCAGAATATACAAACAGTTGAGATTAAAGAAAACTGGTTTGATACTGAGAAAGGTGATGAAAGTGTTTGATTTTAACGTACTGAAAAAAGATATACTTAATCCGAAATATTTTAATGATTGGGTGCTTGACGATATTAACGATTATCACAAGAGATATAACATATATTATGGCGGGGGAGGTTCGGGTAAGTCCTATGGAGCTGTTCAAAAAATGATTTTAAAAGCTCTTTTTAACAAGCGCAAAGTTCTTGTCATAAGAAAGGTCGGAAATACATTAAGACACTCTATATACACTGTTTTTAAAAGTATTCTTGATAAAACGGGAATAGGATACAAAGAAAATAAAACCGATATGACACTCTTAATGTTTAATGGGAGTGTTTTTTTGTTTAAGGGACTTGATGACAGTGAAAAAATTAAGTCAATCGCCGATATTACAGATATCGTAATTGAGGAAGCCTCCGAGCTTACGGAAGATGATTTTACACAGCTTGATATAAGGCTCAGACCTCTTAACGAGAAGTATCCTCAGATATTTATTATGTTTAATCCCGTGAGTAAGGTTAACTGGGTTTATAATCATTGGTTTTTGAATACCAATGAGAACGCTAAAATTATTCAGTCGTCATATAGGGATAACAAGTTTTTGAATGATGATTATAGGAAAATGCTTGAGGATTTGAAAAACACAAATCCGGCTTATTACAAAATATATTGCCTTGGTGAGTTCGCCACTCTTGATAAACTTGTGTTTCCGATTATCCATAAACAGCTTATAGGGGCTGAGTTGGTCAGGGGATTACCATTATTCGCGGGTATGGATTTTGGTTACACAAACGACCCGACAGCTATTGTATGGGGACATTACGATAAAGCGAATAAGACGATTTACATAACTGGAGAGTATTTTAAAAAGGGGATGCTGAATGATGAAGTAGCGGAAACTCTTAAAAATCTTGGTTTAAGCAAAGAGGTTATCACTGCCGATTCGGCGGAACAGAAGTCAATTACAGAAATACGAAGAAACGGTATTCTAAGAATCAGAAGTTCGGTGAAAGGACCCGACAGCGTTATACATGGGATAGGCTGGCTTCTGCAAAATAAAATAGTTGTTGATGAAAGATGTATAAATCTGATTGAGGAGTTTGAGAATTATACTTGGGAAAAAGACAAGAAGACTAATGAGTATGTTAATAAGCCTGTAGATTCATTTAATCACGGCATAGACGCGTTGAGGTATGGTCTCGAAAAAATGATGAAAATACCTGGTATAAGAATTTTAAAATAGGGGGTGTTGGTGCTGGAAATAGAAGTTATTAAAAAGCTTATTAAAAAACATTCCGGTAGTCATATGGAATTTGTGAGAAAAGCTGAAGAGGCAAAAAGATACTATGAAAATAAAAACGACATTTTACATAATAAAAAAAATCATAATGATGAATATAATAATGAAAATCCTATGAGAAACGCCGATAACAGAATATCAACCAATTTCTATGGACTTCTTGTAAATCAGAAAGCCGGTTATATGTTTACAGCGCCGCCTTTGTTTGATGTCGGAAATGATAAAGTAAATAAAGATATAGTCAGATTTTTAGGTGACAGATACGCTAAAATCTGTAAGGATTTATGTGTTAACGCCTCTAACAGCGGAGTTGGCTGGCTTCATATATGGAAAGATAAAAATGATGTCTTAAAATATAGTGCTGTTGATTCAACACAAATCATTCCTGTATGGTCAGATGACCTTGAAAATGACATTGAGGCGGTTTTGAGGATATATCCGTGTACAGATGAAAAAGGGGATAGATTTAAAGTCTGCCAGTATTGGAATAAAGATGAATGCCATGCTTACAGTTATCAGATGCCGGATACTGAAGAGGGTTTATATGAAAACCTCAAAGAGTTTGATATGTTTGCGGTTTTGAACGGAACCGGTGAATTTGCTGAATATCAGAATGTTTTAAATCACGATTTCGGTGAGGTTCCCTTTATACCGTTTTTTAATAACAATGCTGCGGTTAATGATTTGAATAATGTAAAATCGCTTATAGACACTTATGACAAAGTATTCAGTGGTTTTATTGATGATTTGGAAGATATTCAGGAAGTCATATTTGTTTTAAGCGGATATGGAGGAGAAAATAAAGAGGAATTTTTAAAGGAATTGAGGAAGTATAAAACAGTTAATATTGACAGCCCTGAGGGGGGAGGTCTTACGACTCTTAATATTGAGATTCCCGTTGAGGCAAGAAAAGAAATGCTTACGTTATGCCGTAAGGCTATTTTTGAACAAGGGCAGGGAGTTGACCCTGACCCTCAGAATTTTGGCAATTCATCTGGAGTTGCTTTGAAATTTTTATATTCACTTCTGGATTTAAAAGCAGGACTTATGGAAACAGAATTTAAACTTGGTTTTGGAAGGCTTATAAGAATGGTTTGTGGGCAATGGGGCTATGAGCCGGAGCAGATTATTCAGACGTGGACAAGAACAGCCGTTACAAATGATTCGGAACTTGCTGAGATGTGTGTTAAGAGCTCAAATGTTATATCCCAATTGTCGATATTGAAAAATCACCCGTTTGTTGAAAACGCCGAATCGGAGATTGAGCAGATTAAAGAGGAAAAACAAGAGGCTTTGGAGGAATTTGGAGCGGGTCTTTTTAATGAAAATTTTATAATGGGTTCTGATGAGGCGGTGAAGTCCGGTGAGGAAAGAGAAGAAACTGAAAAGAAAGACAGCTGATGATTATTGGACTAACAGAGCCTTAAAACGAGAGAGAGAAGCTTATTTGACAGGACAAAAACTTAGTAAAAAGTTATTGGAATTTTATGAGAATGCCTCAAATGAAGTCAGAAAGAAAATAAATGATTTTTATCACAGGTATGCCTCTGAAAACGGTCTTACATTTTACGAGGCAGTAAGAGAACTCAATAAAAGTGAGTATAGAGAGTGGAAAAAATCTCTTGATGAGTATGTCGGAGAATATGAAACCAAAGCTGACCCGGTGAGAGCGGCAGAACTTAAGGCAAAAGTTGACGCGAGAGCATATCAGAGCCGAATTACAAGGCTTGAGGCTGTCGGTACACAGATAGAGGGTGCTGTAAATAAGCTGTATTTTGGGGCGCTTACGGTAATGAATGAGGATTTTTCTAAAGTGTTTGAAAAATCTTTTATCAGAAAAGCGGAGGATTTGGCGGAACATTTTGATATTGATATGGGATTTACCCAAAAATATTTTAATGAAAAAATGGTTGAGGACGTTATTTCTTATCCGTGGTGCGGAAATCATTTCTCCGACAGGCTTTGGAAAAACAAAGAAAATCTTATTTTTAATTTAAGGGATATTTTATCAAGAGGACTTCAAAGTGGTACAAGCTTACCTCAAATGGCTAAGGAAATGGCTGATAAAACGGGACAAAGTTTTAAGGCGGCGTATAATCTTGTGGAATCGGAAACAACGCATTTTCACGAGGAGGCTAATTTCAGAGCGTACGAGGCGGCGGGAATTGAGCGGTATCAATTCTGGTCAGAGCACGAACTGACTGTATGTGGTACTTGTGCGGCTCTGGATATGAAAGTTTTTAATGTGAAAGACCGAAAAGAGGGAGTAAACGCGCCTCCTATGCATAATCATTGCAGATGTATTACCGTTGAGTATGATCCATACGAAAAAGAGGATTACATAGCTTCAGGGCTTGAACCGCCGGAGGATAGGGAGACTTGGAAAGAATGGTATGACGGAGAAGTTGCAAGGCGAGGAAAAGACGCTGTTGAGAATGAAATTAAAGCTCATAAAAATAAAGCCTCTGATGAAAAGCAGTTTGAAAAATATAAGAGTATTTTGGGTAATAAGAATATGCCTAAAAACCTTGATGAATTTCAAAAGTTGAAGTATAATAAAGTTGATGAATGGGAAGATATAAAGAAATTTTATGAATATAAAAATGAAAATCCCAATAGTAATAAAAAATTTTATTATATAAATAAAAAGATAGATATACTTAGAAACAATGGTGAAATAAAAATTAAAGGCACAGCAGTAAAACCAGATAAATCTGTAAAAATTAATAATTATAATGAGCATACTTTAATGAGAATGCAAGAAAGAAATATAACTAAGAAAGATATTCAAAATATTAAGAATAACAGTATTATTGCGTTTAAACAGAGAAATGGAAATCAGTATGCTTACTATTCGGAAAAAGGTTTTGTTGTAATAGACATTAATGGCACTGTTGGTTCTGTTGGTTGGGCAGATGAAAATGCTAAAAAATTTATATCAGAGGTGTTAAAAGATGGATAACTATATATATTGCCCTTTGGTTAAAAAAGAAATATCAGAAGGATATTGTTTTGATTTATGTAATGTAGCAACAGATGATATTTTATTAGATTCAGATGTTATTGGTGACTGGGAAAAAGCTCAAGAAATATGTAAAATTTGTGGTCAATATGAAAATTGATAAAAATGCTTATTTTGTAAGCGTTTTCTATTGAAAAAAAGGAGAATATAAATGCTAAAAGTTATAAACATATTAAAACTTGAAGAAGCGGAACTATATGTGACTATTGACAGTAATCGTGTACTGCTTGCAAGTTGTGAAGCTAAAATGGAGTTATACGAAGAAAGCGAAAATATTAAGGTATTAAATTCTCGGAATTGCAAGGTCAAAAAAAGAAAATTTACAATTCTTTTGTGTGACGATATGGAGTATACAAGAGATATAACGATAGATATTTTGAGAAAAATAAGAGATTATGGCTTAAAATTTGACTTGCAAAGAGAAAACGGTGTATTTGAAAGCTTTTATATTGACAGGCTGGTTCCTAAGGATATTGACATTGATGGAGAATGGATTTTTGATGTTGAGGATATTCCGGATGAGTTTAAAAAAATGTGGATAATATAGAGATGATTAAAGAACACTTACAAAAAGTATGTGTTTTTTTTATATAAAAATTTAAGGAGGAATAGAAAATGAAGTGTAGAAAAAAGAACAGCGAGAAAATATTTTTGAAAGTTGAGAATACAGAATCTTTTTGGGAAGAACTCAAAAGAACAGAAGTAAGGGTACTTCAAATAAGTGAAAAGGGCATAATTATTTCTGATTCTTTATCTAAAACTTTTGCGGAGTTTGGTGAGTATTTACTTATTTCAAATGACGGACTTACAGAGGTTTGCGGTGAGGAAGAATTTAATTGGCGTTATGAGATTGTTGATGATGATAAGACAATTATTTCTGATGAAAAAATTAAGGAATTGAGGGAACATACAAAACAATTTATTGATGAGATGAAAAAAATCGCGGAAGTGTTTCCTAAGATTAATTTTTCTTTTGGAGATGTGAAAGATGTAGCTGATATTAATAAAACATTGGAAAAATTTAAAAAGAATATTTCAGACGCTTTTAATTTTGTCAAATAAAGTTTTTTCGTTGCGAAAGTTGATAAATTATGTTAAAATTTAGGTACGGGGTAATTGAACAGGGTGTGTGTTAGCCTCCTTATCCGTAAAAGGGAGGAGGTGAGCTTCCAATTTGAAAAGATTGGAGGTGACGCGGTATATCTACATACGAGGCTTTGATGTTATGCTTTACATTTGGCTTAGTTATTGTAGCTGTTATAAACGCAAAAAAATAAGACGCCCCTGCTTTAGTCGGTTAGGACGTCTTAGAACGAAATAACGGCTAGCCACACTTTGTGGCGATTACCCTTTATAATTAAATTATAACACAAAAAAATAATTTGTAAAGAGAACATCTGAATTTTTTCAGGTGTTTTTTTGTTATGGAAATATTTAAAAAATACTCCTTTTTAAAGGTTGCGGAGAATAAAGAACAACGAAACTCTCAACCGGAAGAGCCGGAATAAAAAATCTATGGAGGTATTTATAATGAACTGGTTAAGAAAAATTCTTCAAAACGCAAAAATTGAGGATGGGAAAATTAATATTGACGAGATTATGAAAGAAATCAATATTGAGTTTCCGAAAAACGCTGTTCCAAAAACTGAGTTCAATTCGGTAAATGAGCAGTTAAAGACAGCAAATGAGACAATTAAGGATTTAGAGAAATCCAACAAGGATAATGAGGATTTACAAGCTAAAATTAAAGGCTATGAAACGGAAATAGAAATGTTAAAAGCTGATAGTTTACTAAGGGCAAAGGAATTCGCTCTTAAAGAAAAGTTGACTAAAATAGGGGTTACGGACGCTGATTACTTAATTTACAAACATGGGGGAATTGAAAAATTCAACTTTGATGATAAAGGAACACCTATCGGGGTTGAGGAGGCTGTTTCTGGTTATAAAGATAGTATGCCGTATATATTTGGAGCTGGAAGTAAAAGAGTTGTTTACAAACCGTCAAGGGGCGAGGAAAACACAACAGTAAATCCTTTTGCTAAAGAAACTTTTAATTTGACAAAACAAGGTGAGTTATTTAGAGAAAATCCCGCACAGGCTAAGGAATTGGCGGCACAGGCGGGTATAAATATTTAGGGGGTTTTAATTTATGGCAGGAACAAAATTGACAGACGTTATTGTGCCGGAATTGTTTAATCCTTATGTGATTAACAAAAGTATGGAATTATCGGCGCTGGTACAAAGCGGAATAGTAACTAATAACAGTGAGTTTGATAAGCTTGCGAGTCAGGCTGCGCCAGTTATCAATATGCCTTTTTTTGAGGATTTGACGGGAGAATCGGAGCAGATTATTGAGGGTGTCGATTTAGAGGATAATAAGATTACATCAAATAAAGATGTGGCTTGTATCATAAGACGGGCTAAGATGTGGAGCGCCACAGACCTTTCGGCGGCGTTGGCAGGTAAAGACCCTATGGGAGCTATAGCAAGCCTTGTAGCTGACTTCTGGGTCAGAGATATGCAGAAAGAGCTTATAGCGGTTCTTAAAGGAATTTTCGGGACAGCGGAAGATGTTGACGCAGGCACAAAAGAAACAAGACTTGACAGCAATTTGCTTGATATTTCAGAAAAAACAGGAGATGCGTCTAATTGGAGTGTAAACAGTTTTATTGACGCTCAGCAGCTTCTGGGAGACGCTCAAAGTCAGCTTACGGCCGTAGTTATGCACTCGGCGGTATGGAGCTATCTGAAAAAGCTGGAATTGATAAAAACAGAAAGACAATCAATAGACCTTTCTTTTGACACATATCAGGGTAAAAGAGTTATTATTGATGACGGATGCCCTGTGGAAAAAGGAGTTTACACAACATATCTGTTTGGACAGGGAGCTGTAGCTTTGGGTAATGGTTCACCGGTTGGATTTGTAGCAACTGAAACAGACAGGGACAGGCAGAAAGGCTCAGGTGTCGATTATCTGATTAATCGTAAAACTTATATTATGCACCCAAGAGGTGTAAGTTTTACGAATAGTAATGTTGAGAAAACAGAAGGACCTTCAAGATTAGAGCTTGCTGACCCTGTGAACTGGAAACCTGTTTATGAGCCTAAACAGATTAGAATTGTGGCTTTTAAACATAAGATAGGACAGTGATTTTATGCTTAAAAAATTTTTGATGGTTCTGGGAAAGAGTAATCCGAAAAATGGTGAAATGGAACTTTTAGAGTTTGTCTTGGATTTGGCTTGTGAGAAAGTCAGGAACTATTGTAATATTGAGAAAATTCCCAGGGAATTGGAGAATACAGTTGTTCGTATTGCCGCTGACCTCTGGAGAACAGAGGGATACGGCGGTGAGGAAAAACCTAAAGAGGTTACGGCGGTAAAAAGAGGTGACGTTTCTACCTCTTTTGCCTCTGTATCAGCCTGTGAAGATGTTCAGAGTGATTATCTGAGTAAATATAAGGCTCAGCTTAACAGCTTCAGAAAGTTGAGGTGGTAAATGTGTTTGGAAATGTTAAGGCGGAAAGAGCCGCCATTGAAATGACCTATACCGATACTTGTGATATTGTGAGAGATACGGAAAAGGAAATTGATTATATAACCAGACATGTTAATGAGGCGGTATATAAAGATGTTCCATGTGCTTTAGTTATGGGAAAAAGCCCTGTTGAGTCTACGGATACAGCGGCTTTTTTTAATTATACGGCTAAAATTTTTATGTCACCGGAGATTGAGGTTATGGCAGGGGATAAAATTATTGTTACAAGGTATGGAAGAACAATAGAGTACACTAATGCAGGGCAGGCTGCCGTTTATGCTGCTCATCAGGAAGTTGCAGTAATTGATAATTCTCCTGTTTTTGGAGGCGGTAAGAGTGAGAATGAGGATTGACCTAAAAAACCTTAAACAATACAGGAAGAACTTACAGGATATAAAAAAAGATTTCCCAATGTATCTGGCTGAAATGGCTGTTGCGGAGGGAAATAAGTTTGTGAAAGAAGCTGTAAGAATTACAGATAATGAGAGAATATATGCGAGTAAGACATATGAGAGAAGTTTTCATAGTGATGATACAGCTGTTGTCTCAACCGGTAAAGTTACGGTTGGCATAGGTAATTACGCAAATTATTCGGGATATATTGAAAAAGGTTTCAGAAGTCATTTTGTGCCGGGATATTGGCGCGGAAGAGTTTTTGTATATGACACGACCGCTAAAAAAGGCATGATTGTTGGTTCGTATACAATAAAAGAAACTCGCTGTAAAAATGGTAAGATGTTTAAAAGGGCAGTTCCAACAGGAACTGTTGCGGGGAAATGGGTTTTTAAACGAGCTTGTGAAAAAATTAAACTTACTCAAAGAGAGAGATTTGAGGGAAAAATAAATTATTATATAAAAAGATACTCAAGAAAGGGGATTTGACTTTGTATACCAATATAATTTTAAAAGGTATAGCTAAAAAAATTAAAAAGCTTTATCCTGATAAGAAAATTGAGGTTGACGCTGCTGCCTCAAAAGCTTTGGGAAAGATTTTTGTGATGGTTATAAACTCAGAAACAAAATACGGGCTTGGCAGTATGAGGCAGCTGAATCTTACATTTGATGTCTCATATGTTTGTGAAGAAACTGAAAATATGAATTATAATGACTGGCTTAAAAATATGTATTCCGAGTTTGAAATTATTGAAACCGATTCGGCGAATTACCGTACAAAAAATTCCAGAGGAGAAAACAGTGAGGGCATATATCACTTTATTTTTGATGTTACCGCAAGATATCTGATTACCGATGACAGTGTTAAAATGGCGGCGTTAAAGCAAAAAGGGGGAAGTAAATAATGGCTAAGAAAACTGCTGAGACAGCTGAAAACATTACAGAAACAAGGGAAAATAATATCAGAACAGAGGAGATGAGTTTTTCAAAACAGGCTTTTCTTTCAAGTAAAAGTTATAAACCTCACAGAGATTTGCTTGAGGCGCTTTTGGAATATGGAAAAAGCTATACGAAAAAAGAGGTTAATAAAATGATTGATGGTTATTTAAAGGGGAGTGTGATATAAATGGCAGCGGGAGGCGGAATTTTTACAGCACAGAATGAAGTTTTGCCCGGAGCTTATATCAATTTTGTCTCAAAAGCGAGAGCTTTGGGAAGTATAGGCGAAAGGGGCGTTGTGGCAGTGCCTTTTATAGGCTCTTGGGGTAAAGAGGAAGAAGTTGTTTCTGTTACAGCTGAAGATTTTCAGAAAAATTGTCTTTCTGTTTTGGGGTATTCATATACAGATGATAAAATGCTTCCTTTGAGAGAAGTTTTTAAAGGGGCAAGTGAGGTTAAGTTATTCAGGCTTGGAAAAAGTGAAAAGGCGAAAGCGGTTATTGGGTCGGGAGATGATACTCTGATAGTTACGGCCGTTTGCGGCGGAATAAGAGGCAATGATATAAAAATTGTTGTTGAGTCGAATATTGATGACAATGATAGCTTTATTGTTAAAACATTAGTTGGAAGTGAATTTACAGAGGCTGACAGTCAGATTGTTAGTTCTGTTGATGAGCTTAAAGCGAATGATTTTGTTACTTTCAATGGTAAAAATATTGTTCCAACAGCGGGAACTAATTTGTCGGGAGGCACGGACGCTGATATTACAGGAAATGATTATTCCGCTTTTCTTGACAAAATTGAGGCTGAAAATTTTACCACAATTTTATATGCCGGCTCTGATGAGGTTACCAAAGGTTTTTTTACCGGTTTTGTTAAAAGGTTAAGAGACGATGAGGGTTATAAAATTACCTGTGTGCTTCATGATTATTCTAAAGCTGATTTTGAAGGGATTATCTCCGTTAAAAATGATTGTGCCGCTGTTGACGGAGTTATTGACAAGGCGGGGCTTGTCTATTGGACTGCCGGAAAAACAGCGGGGGCGGAAGTCAATAAAAGTCTTACCAACATAAAATATGATGGTGAGCTAAGTGTTTTGGCAGCCTATAAAAAGTCTGAGCTTAAAGAGTTTATTCAGACCGGTGAGTTTATTTTTTACGGTGACAGAGGTGAGTACAAAGTCCTTAAGGATATTAATTCTTTTACAAGTGTTACCGCCGATAAAAACAATGATTTTTCCAATAATCAGGTTATCAGAGTACTTGACGCTGTGGCTAACGATACGGCCAGAATTTTTGACCGGTATTATCTTGGCAAGGTTCAGAACAATAATCTTGGCAGGAATATCTTTAAGTCGGAGCTTATAAATTATCACAATCAGCTTGAGGCGATACAGGCGATTGAGAACTTTAATTCTGAGGATATTA
>CATJCJ010000502.1 GCA_949738935.1 uncultured Eubacteriales bacterium
GTCGAAACTGTCAAAACAAGCGTGTATATCTCCTTCAACAAACCAATTTACAGCTGTAAAGGTATTTTGTATTCGTTTCAGCGCTGTCTGACAGCTTTTATTTGGTCGAAAACCATGCGATTTACTGCTGAATACAGATTCATAAATGCTTTCTAATATCATTTTAACTACTTCCTGCACGAGTTTATCATCTCCCGACTGTATTCCAAGCAGTCGTTTTTTATTGCTGTTTTTCTTTGCAATATATTCTCTTCTTGCAGGTTTCGGCTGATAGCTGCGATTTTTCAAAGATTTTATTATCTTTTCGATTCTTTCATTACTCATGCCATCAATCGTTGTTCCATCTGCTCCGGCTGTATATGTTTCAATCCCTTTCGTATGCAGGGCCAGGAATTCCCCAACTCTGACTATCGTTAAGGCAGTTTAACTTTATTCCTTATGCACCGATTTTTACTCTCAAATCTTTTAAACATATAGGATTTATGTTTTCAGATTTCTGTTCCTGACGAAACAACAGCATACTTCGCTCCCCTTTGCGTTTCCCCGCTCGGATAAGCTGTAGAATAATAGGCTGTGTTTTTTTAACCACTTAGTACTTTTGCTTATCGCTTGCTGAAGGCGATATTTCTTATATACCACGCCGTCAAAATTTATAATGCGCTGACAACTTCTGGGCGCACGCAGTTGCCATAGCCTATATTTCTTCAAGTCCTTTTTTCATTTTTTCTTCGCCTATTTTGTCTATAAGCTGTCTGAAATACCATACACAAGAATTTTGAAAAGCCTCTTTTAAGTTAAGATCTGTGTTACAGCTTTCAAAAGGATATGTATTTCCGTTGTAATCCATTGTTGATGTTTCGGAAGTTACGGCACCGCATTCTAAACCCTCAAGTGTTGAAATTATCTTAAAAATAGAGTTTGGAGAATATCTTGTTTCACTGTCTGCTTTGTTATAAAAATTGTAACTGTTCATCGACACGTCATAAAATACACAGCAACCTTTTATTTCGCTAAATTCTTGTGAATAGTCAACATTATTTTCCTTAATCGTGTTTTCATCAATTTTTTGAATATGACTTAATGTTTCAATATAATTTTGTTCCGATTGCTGGCATCCCGCGTAGCTTGCAGCCAAAACAGCACTTAATAAAAATCCAATCATTCTTTTCATAAATTCATCACTCCTAAAATAATATTTTTTATAACAGTCATATTCTGTCTTGCTTATTACAAAGCATTTTATAGCGATAACAAGCTTAACGGAGTACTGTTTTTATAAAAATTTTTATTTTTTAAAAACCTAAATAATAGCTACTGTACCAAAAGAGCGTATATTATTTTATATAAATCTGCTAAATCCCTTATTTAAATCATACATTAAAATTTTCGCTGTCTTGACAAATACTTGTAATATGATATAATTTTATTAATTTATCACTCCACTATGATAACAATAAAAAGATGTTTATGAGGTGAACATATTATGGACGCAAAATTACACACGCCTGAAGGCGTAAAGGATTATCTGCCCTATGAGGCTGCTTTTAAAAGCGAAGTTGAACGTAATATTGAGACTGTCTTTTATAGATATGGTTTTTTACCTTTAATCAGTCCAACATTTGAATATATGGAAGTATTTGATGGAAACGGCGGATTAAATCCAAAACAAATGTACAAATTCATTGACAGAGACAGTTCTCTTATGGCCCTTAGAGCGGATATGACTCCCGCAATCGCAAGAATAGCGGCTACAGCCTATGATAAAAAAGATATTCCTTTAAGATTTTATTATTTTGAGAACATATTTAGATATAATGAACACTATCAGGGAAAATTACGCGAGTCTACACAAGCAGGCGTTGAACTTATTGGTATAAATTCTTTTGACGCTGACGCTGAGGTTATCACCGTTTGTATAAACAGTCTTTTATCTTGCGGACTAAAAGATTTTAAAATTTGTATTGGACAAGTTGATTTTTTTTACGGCATTCTTGAAGAAGGCGGCTTTAATAAAGAAACTTGCGAAAAAATCAGAGATTATTTAATAAAAAAAGACTACACAATGATTCAAGAAATTGTCAACAAAACAAACGCTTCAAAAAATATAAAAGCTCTTTTTAAAGAACTTCCTATGCTTATTGGAGGAAAAGAAATTATTAAAAGGGCAAGAAAACTTGTTAATTCAGAAAAATCAATTAGTGCCTTAAATGACCTTGACAATATATATCAAATTCTCTCAGAATATAAAGTTGATAAATTTATCTCTTTTGATTTAAGTATAATCGGGCTCTATTATTACACAGGAATTATTTTCAGAGGATATACATCGGGAACAGGTTCCTCAATTATAAACGGCGGAAGATACGACAAATTAATTAAAAACTATGGTGCGGATTATCCGGCTGTTGGTTTTGCTATTAAAATCAATAATCTCATTTCCGCCCTTGAAAATCAAAATATAGTAATACACGGAGAAAAAGCTGATACTTTGCTTATGTATACAAAAGAAGGCAGAGCCACAGCGTTAAATACATCAGATGAACTTAGAAGTCAAGGTCTTAATATCGAAAACAGTCTTTTGGGAGATAACTTAGAAAAAAATAAAGAATACGCTAAATCCAAAGGTATGGGTGGTATTTTATATTTTTTAAATTCTGAGGACGTCAAAATTATTAATCTTGAAAAAGACACTATTTCAGACATTAAAATATCTGAACTTTTGAAAGGAGAGGCATAAATTTATGGAATATTTAACATTCGCTCTTGCCAAAGGAAGGCTTGCTGAAAAGACTATGGAACTTCTTGAGAAAATTGATATTACTTGTGACGAAATGAAAGAAAAATCAAGAAAACTTATTTTTACAAATGAAAAACTTAAGTTTAAATTTTTTTTGGCAAAGGCTTCAGATGTTCCAACATATGTCGAATATGGTGCGGCCGATATTGGTATTATTGGAAAAGACACTCTTCTTGAGGAAAAGAAAAATTTATGTGAGGTTCTTGACCTGAATTTCGGAAAATGCCGCTTTGCTGTCGCCGGAAAAAATGATATAAAAGAAAAACTTGAAAAATCCAATGATTTACGTGTAGCGACAAAATACCCTAATATTGCCAAAGAATATTTCTATCATAAAAAACATCAAACTGTTGAAATTATTAAATTAAACGGTTCTGTTGAACTTGGTCCAATTGTAGGTCTTGCCGATGTTATCGTCGATATTGTTGAGACAGGTTCAACACTTAGAGAAAACGGCCTGGAAGTTCTTGAGGAAATTTGTCCCGTCTCAGCAAGAATGGTTGTCAATCCTGTCAGTATGAAAACCCAAAGCGAAAAAATAATTACAATTATTAGAGGTCTTTCAAAAATAATTGAATAAGATAAATAAAATATTTTTGATTGGAGGATTCAAATTGAACATTGTTAAATACAGTGAAAAAGAAAGTAATATACTAATTGAAAAAATTCTTAGTCGCTCAAAATTTGATTACGGTAACGCGCTTATTACTGTAGAAAAAATCGTAAACGATATAAAAAATAATGGCGATGAGGCTTTTTTTAAATATACAAAAAACTTTGATAATGTCGAAATCAATAAATCCAATGTTTTGGTTACAAAAGAAGAAATCGACTATGCTTATTCAAAAGTAGACTCTAAGCTTATCGAGGTTATAAGACACTCGGCAAAAAGAATAAAAGCTTTTCATGAAAAACAAAAAAGAATTAGCTGGATTGAGCCGGAAAAAGGCGGTGAACTGCTTGGGCAACTTATTTTACCTCTCGCCTCTGCCGGAGTTTATGTTCCTGGAGGAAAAGCCGCTTATCCTTCTTCAGTTTTAATGAATGTTATCCCAGCAAAAGTCGCCGGAGTTGAAAAAATTATTATGATTACTCCTCCCGGAAAAGACGGAAAAATTTCCTCAAACACTATTGTCTCCGCAATTGAGGCTGGTGTCACTCATATCTATAAAGGA
This sequence comes from uncultured Eubacteriales bacterium, assembly GCA_949738935.1. Taxonomy (GTDB): domain Bacteria; phylum Bacillota; class Clostridia; order Lachnospirales; family CAG-274; genus MGBC114079. The sequence goes on from CATJCJ010000502.1 coordinate 3,973, forward strand.
GGGGGCGCTCAAGCAATAGCGGCATTAGCCTTTGGAACAGAAAGTATTCCAAAAACGGACAAAATTGTTGGTCCCGGAAATATATATGTCGCTCTGGCAAAAAGATGTGTATTTGGTTATGTAGGCTTAGATTCTGTAGCAGGGCCAAGTGAAATTCTTATTATAGCCGATAAAACAGCAAATCCTATTTATGTGGCTGCTGACCTTCTTTCACAAGCTGAACATGATGAACTCGCTTCCTCTGTTTTAATTACAACAAATACTAAGCTAGCGGAAAAAGTTAATTACGAAGTTGAGAAACAAACCGAATTTCTTGAAAGAAAAGAAATCATAAAAAAATCCCTTGATAATTACGGGGCTATTATAGTTGTTGACAATATAAATTCCGCTGTTAGTCTTTGTAATAAAATCGCTCCTGAACATTTAGAAATATGTACAGAAGAACCTTTTTTTATCCTTCCAAAAATAAGAAATGCGGGCGCTGTTTTTCTTGGAAATTACACACCTGAGCCTTTGGGAGATTATATGGCAGGACCAAATCATGTTTTACCAACAAGCGGAACAGCTAAATTCTTTTCACCTCTTTCTGTTGATGATTTTATAAAGAAATCAAGTATTCTTTCGTTTTCAAAAGAAGCCTTTGAAAGACTTGGAGATGATGTAATTAAATTCGCCCAGGCTGAGGGACTTACAGCTCACGCCAATTCTATTAAGGTAAGACAACAATAGGAGGTTTTTGTTTATGGAACGCAAATCCAAAATAGAAAGAGATACTTTTGAGACAAAAATAAAAATGGAATTTAATATTGACGGCAGCGGACACAATCTCATAAATACAGGAATTGGTTTTTTTGACCATATGATTTCTCACATATCAAAACATGGTTTTTTTGATATTAATGTTGAGGCAAGAGGTGATTTAGAAGTTGATTGCCACCACACAATTGAAGACGTAGGAATTGTTTTTGGAAAATGTATCTCAAAAGCGCTTGGCTCAAAAAGAGGCATAAAAAGATATGGTCATTCCATAGTACCTATGGATGAAACACTTGTACTTTGCGCTATTGATATTTCAGGACGAGATTTACTTTGTTTCGATGCCAAATTTACGGTTTCATCAATCGGAGACTTTGATACAGAAATGGTAGAGGAATTTTTTAGAGCAATTTCCTCAAATTGCGGAATGAATTTACATATTAAAGTTTTATCAGGAAAAAATAATCATCATATAGCCGAGGGAATTTTTAAAGCTTTCGGCCGCGCCTTAGATATGGCAACTTCCATTGATGATAGAATTAACGGAGTATTATCCACAAAAGGAGTGCTGGATTAATGATTGGTATAATTGACTATGGTATGGGAAATTTAAGAAGTGTTGAAAAAGCGTTTCAGTTTTTAGGATTTAATGCCCAAGTAAGTGAAAACATCTCTTTCATTGAAAAAGCTGATAAAATTGTTCTTCCGGGAGTAGGAGCCTTTGAGGATGCAATTACAACTATAAAAAATAAAGGTTTTGATAAAATCATAAAAGAACAGGTTAACAAAGGAAAACCTTTTCTTGGAATTTGTCTTGGTATGCACATGCTTTTTGATATCAGTTATGAAAACGGAAAATTCAAAGGACTCGGGCTTATACCTGGAATTGTAAAAAAGTTAAATAACAATGTAAAAATTCCACATATAGGATGGAATAATCTTAAGTTATATAAAAAAGACCCTCTCTTTAAAGATTTGTCTGAAAATCCATATGTTTATTTTGTTCATTCCTATCATATTGAAACAGACCCTTCTGTTGTTTCAGCGACTACTTTTTATGGACAAGAAATTCAAGTCGCTGTACAAAAAGATAATATTTATGCAACACAATTTCATCCCGAAAAAAGCGGAGATATCGGTCTTCAAATATTAAAAAATTTCAGCTTACTATAATAGACCTGTTTAATTTAAAATCTTTGTCTTAGAAGCCTGTCTAAAAACAAAATATACACAAAAAATCAGTGAAAATAAAATCATTTTGGAGCGTAATGATTTTATTTTCACTGAATGAAATTTTAATGGTTTTTAGACAGGCTCTTAAAACCGCTGGTAAAGCCCCATATGCACTAACTTAACAAAAACCTTGATGCTCCGTCTCAAACTCCGCTCCCTTTCTGAAAAAAGCGAGAAAAAAATTTTTACGCGAAACCGCGTTTCGTCGAAAAAATAATATATTCTCAGGCAAAAACGATGGTTTTTGTTTATTAAAATTTAGGGTCAAACCCTTTAAAAAGGGCTTGCGGGGTATATGAAGCCGTTCCATAGTTTTAGTGCACATATGGAAAAGCCCTACGGTATTTTCTTTCCTGAAAATTAATCCTTTTTACCACTGTACTCCAAAATAGGTTGTATTTGATGACCATTAAGAGCTTCCTCAATAGCCTTAGGAATTTTCTCAAAACAAGCAATCATTGATTTTGGTTTTTTTATATAATCATCCTGTCCAAACGGAACAAAATAGAAATTTTTCTTATTCATAAGTCCGCCTATATTTTCAAAATTAGCGCTTAAAGCATCATTAGTGGCAAGAGCAAGCAAAACCGGTTTATTATTACGCAAATGAGCTTTAACCGCCATAAGAACGGGTGTATCAACAATACCTCTGTTAAGTTTTGCCAGAGTATTTCCCGTGCAAGGCGCAACAATCATAATATCAATATAATTTTTAGGACCAATAGGTTCAGCATCTTCAATAGTTGATATAATTTCTTGTCCTGTCATCTTCCGAACAGAATCAATAAAAAAATCAGCTGTTCCAAAACGAGTATCCGTACTCAAAACAGAATATGACATAACAGGAGTAATTTTTCCTCCAAGGTCAATAAGCTTCTTCATTTGTTTTAAAGAATTTGATAGTGTACAGAATGAGCCACACATACAATATCCTATATTTAAACCTTTTAAATCCATCTTTTCACCTCCCGTTAAGACAATAACAGTATAAATAAGAATATAAAGAAACAATAATATTTCTTAATTCTTATAATACATACTATGTCAAAGAGAGGGTATTTGTGAAATGCTTATTTTTAAGACAGCCTCTTTTAAAACCTCGGCAGCACTTATTGGCGCTACTCTTCCCGGCAATCCCGGACAATAAAAGGCTTTAATATTTTGTTCTCTGGCAAAATTAAAATCAACTCCTCCCGGAGCCTGGGCCAAATCAATTATAATACAACTTCGTTTTATTTTTTTAACAATATTTTTATCAATAATCGGAGCAGGAATTGTATTGAATATAAACTCAAAATCACTCACATAATTTTTAAGTTCATAAAGATTAATACCTCTATATCCAAAAGCTCTAATATACGCCTCATCTCTTTCATTTCTATATGAAACGGAAACATTAGCGCCAAGTCCCTTTAAATCATTAGCAAGAATTTTACCACATCTTCCATACCCCAAAACAATACATTTACTTCCAAATATAGTTTTATCACTTGCGTCCATAGCTGTCTGAATAGCTCCCTCAGCTGTAGGAATAGCGTTTAAAACAGCGACCGCCTCGTGTTCAAAAAAATCAAATACTCTGACTCCAAATCTTGCCGCCATCTCTCTTACCTCATCACTAATAACTCCCCCAATAAGAATTTTAACATCTTTTTCAGTCATTTTTGAAAAAAGATTTCTGATTTTAATATCTGAACAGTCATTAAGAAAGACATTTTTATTATCTTTTGAAAAAGGAATAGGGGCAATAATAACATCACTACCCTCAAAAAGCTCATCAAAATTTTTATTCTCAAAATCAACACAGTTATTACAATAAGCACATACCTGATAGCCATCTTTTTTCAACATATCAAAAAGAATTTTATATCTAAAATCTCCGCCTAAGATTCCAAATTTAAAGCCACTCAAAAACATTCGCCTCCATAA
>CATJCJ010000503.1 GCA_949738935.1 uncultured Eubacteriales bacterium
CTCCTTGTTTTTGCAAATTTTTACATTAATTTTTATTTGCATTATTGTCAAGAAGGACTGTTTTTATACTGTTTACACAAAATTTTTTAAAGGCTCAGAGATAGTGTTATAGTGATGGATAATGCGTCATTCCATCGTAAAAAGCAGCTTTTTTCTATTGCTTAGAAATATAAACATCGTTTAATTTTTCTTCCGCCGTATTCCCCAGAGTTAAATCCAATAGAAAAATTTTGGAATCAGCTTAAGCGTTATTTAAAAAAAAATCTTCTAGATTTTTCAACTTTTGATGACGCTTTATTTGCGTGTTTTCAAGTTCTTTGACTATAAATTAGGGTATGAGAAATTGATACACATACCCTAATTGAAATATTTTTAAATATATATGATTGCTATTTCCTATCAATAATAACTTTTTTATTCATATTATTATAGCTGATATTGAGAATATTTTTCAAGTCTCTAAGTCTTACATAATTCTCATCTGATTTTAAAATTTTATGTACAGTAACATTTTTTCCATCAATAATCACAATATCCTTTTTGGAAGATATCCCAAATGATGGAACCTTAGTTCTTTCATTATATCCAACATCAAATCCCGCTTGTTTTATGTCAGATAAATAGATAAAATTCTTACCGTCTTTCAAGATACGATTTACGTCATATTCTTTGCTGTTTATATTTATTTTTATTTTTTCAGTCATTTCATTATCTTCTCTGGCATTAATAACAGTATTGACAATAGATTTATTTTCGGTAAGGCTCCAAGCATTTATATTATCAACAAATGGGGCAGGGCAGATTTTATGAGTTACATCATAATGACGTACAATTCTGTCAATAGTTATATTATATTTTTTCATTAAATGCTTTACAAGATTAACAGCGTTATTAACTGTCTCACTCTTAAAATAATATTTACCTTTATTATCAATTCTGCTGCAAAGCTCAACGCCTATACTGTTGTTGTTTCTGCAATATGAGTGATAATATTTTTTCGCCCCGCAGTGCCATGCGGTATCGGAATCTTTTACCGATTGATATATCTTATTCTCATCAACAAAATAATGAGCTGAAGCATTTCGATTTGTCCCTTGAAAATAATTGCAGTTACCTTCAGCGGTATCACCGTTATTGGCGGTAAAATGAATAACGATATATTTTATGGAAGAATTTCTGCCTTTTGTATAGTTATTTGTATTAGCTAATTTGGCTTTTATGTCCATAATTATTTCTCCCCCTTATTATTTCCTATTAAATCGGTTAGAGTATTCTTTATCTTTTTAGTAATAACAGTTCCAATACTGAATTTTATTTTTTCGGCAATCTCCTCAGTTCCCTCAGGAAGATTGTTGTTGATTTCCGCATAATTTTCAATAATACTAGCGATTTCACAGGCCCCAAAGTAAAATACTCCCATATACTCTAAAAATGTAATCTCAAAAGCAGCGTCAAGAAGATATAACATGCCTACAAATGTTAACTCTATAATTTTTCCGATGAATCCCCATCTTGCCGCGCCGGATTTCCATTTATGTAATTTTTTCGCTTTAACCCATCCAAAAGTGGTATCAATTATCATAAGAACTATAAGAACAAGGATATATTTGAAACTTACTCCCATTAATGTAACTCCAGAAGCTATAATAGAGCTCATAAATAGTTTAAGTGACTCAACAGTTCCGTCAAACATAAAATTTTCCTCCTTTATCTTTTTTATTTTTATATATTTATTTTTTTTGATAAAAAAAAAGACACCTATAAAAATAGATGTCTTTGTACAAATTATAATATTGCTTTACAAGATTTTATGTATCCTAAATTGATTTTTATATATTAATTTTCTGAACAAATAAAGTCCTCAACAACATCGTATAAGTGAGTATTAGAAAGATTTAAATTGTTAAGTGTGTTAATAAGGTTTTCTATTTTTGAGAAGTTTGGTGATATGTCAATTATTTGAGCGGCAAGTTGTTTAAAACCATTATCAATTTCAAAGCAGTCAATACCATAACTGATATATTTTTGCTCATTATCTCCGACAAGTACTTTTTCGTTAATCTCATAGTATAATGTGTTTTTGTTCATAATATAATCCTCCTAAAAATATTTTTAAATTTAATTGACCATTTATAGACTTAGAATATATTTTTAATAAGGCAATATTTTTGCACAAACACATTATACTACAGTAAATACATAAATAACAGTTACAAATAGTATTATTTTACCATTTTATGTAAAAATTTAGTGTTTTTTTTAGATTTTAAAACTTTTTTTACCAAACCACATTTTATTTAAACACATTTTACCATAATTAAGTAATTATTTCAACCCCAAAAATTCCGAATAAACATCTTTCAATCCATATTCCTCACCATCACTCCAAAACTTAAATCTAATCCAATCCTCCAACCAAACAGCGGCGGGCATAAGCAAAAACCACAGCAATCCAAACTCAAGACAAATTTGTCCGTTAACATTAAAATACATATTAGAGTAATCCCAAATATCCAGTCCCATTTTAATATTAAGAATATATCCCGATATGTACTCTATAATCAAAACGATAATAGTTCCAACTATGGACTGCTTAAACACGCTCATATTGTAAAACCTCGGAATCTGATTAATACTTCCTATAAGCAGTCCGCAAAGACCGCCTATAGGAAGCATAACTATATTGGCATACCCGCCTTTTGGTATTCTCCAGAATCCCTCAATGACGAAATAGCACATTCCAATAATGAACCATATAGACAATATCTTAAATATTCTATTCACCTATTACACCGCCAATTATGCCATTATAGCTTTCCAAAAACTCACCTGTAAGTTCCTGACCATACACAACCTTTTCAACCGCCGACCTTGTCTCCAGACTTCTGACAAACGCCATAAGGTGGTTACAATATGTGGTCTGCTGTAAA
>CATJCJ010000504.1 GCA_949738935.1 uncultured Eubacteriales bacterium
CGGTTCTAACTTATTTGTATTAGCAAAACACTTGAAAACATAAAAATATTATGTTAAATTATATAATATAATATAACCTATTTAAAAGATATGTAAAGTAAGTTGACTATTAAATTAAATAAGTGAGGATACGATTATGACATTACAGCAGTTAATTTATGTAGTGAAAACAGCGGATTTGAAATCTATTAATAAAGCCGCTGCACAACTGTTTATTTCTCAGCCTGCTTTATCCAATAATATAAAGGAACTGGAAAATGAACTTAATACAAATGTTTTTATAAGAAATAATAAAGGTATTGTAATAACGGCCGAAGGTGAAGAATTTTTAAGCTATGCAAGACAGATGGTTGAGCTTAATAAAATGATTGACGAGCGTTTTATTACCAGTAAAAAAATAAAAAAGAAATTCAGCGTATCAATGCAGCATTATTCATTTGCGGTGGAAGCTTTTATAAAGTTGTCAAAGGAACTTGTTCCGAACGAGTTTGAACTTGCCGTACACGAAACAAAAACTTATGAGGTTATTGAAAATGTTATGAATTTCAGAAGCGAAATCGGCGTTATTTACATAAACGATTTTAATCAAAAAGCAATTAAAAAAATACTTTCCGACAGCGGCTTGGAATATATAAGTCTTTTTGAATGCGGCGTATATGTATATTTAGGCAAAAATCATCCGTTAGCCGGAAATAATATTATAGAATTATCGCAGCTGAAAGAATATCCTTGTTTGTCATTTGAACAGGGAGATAGAAATTCATTTTATTTTGCTGAAGAAGTGTTCAGTACATTTGAATATAAACAAATTATAAAAGCTGACGACAGGGCGACAATGCTGAATTTAATGCTTGGAATGAACGGATACACTCTTTGCAGCGGAATAATATGCGAGGAATTGAACGGAGAAAGCTATAAAGCTATACCGCTCAAAACCGATGAAAAAATGACTATCGGATATATTAAGAGAAAAAATATTCCTTTAAGTCTGCTCGGAGAAAAATACATTGAAATATTAGAAGGTTATAAAAACGGAAAGGGTTAAGCTGGAAATATTATGAGTAAAAATATAAAAGAAAAAATAGAAAGTACGGCACAAAGACTTTTTGAAAATTATAGAAAAGAAAGGATTTTTGAAATAGGGATAGGAGAAAGACTGCCTAAAAGAAATGAAATAATAGAAATTATAAATGAATTAAGACGGATTATTTTCCCCGGATATTTCGGAAGTGAAAATGCGGCTTATGTTTCATTGGAAAGTTTTGCGGGAAATAATCTTGCTGTAATTTATGAAAAATTGTTTAAGCAAATTCGTATTGCACTCAACTTTAAAGATAAGAGCAGAAGAAACGATAAAACTGATGAAAAATCAGAAAAAATAACATTGGACTTTATTGAACGGCTGCCTTGTATTCAGGAAATGCTTTTCAAAGATATTGAGGCGGAGCTTGAGGGCGACCCTGCCGCAAACAGCAGAGAAGAAATTATTTTTTCCTATCCGGGAATACTTGCGGTTTTTATTTACAGAACAGCGCATGAACTTTACAGACTTAACGTTCCGTTTATTCCAAGAATAATGTCTGAATACGCTCACAGCAAAACGGGAATTGATATAAATCCCGGCGCTGAAATAGGAGAATATTTCTTTATTGACCACGGAACAGGCATTGTTATTGGTGAAACAACAAAAATCGGAAATCACGTTAAAATATATCAGGGAGTAACATTAGGCGCTCTGTCAACACAAAAAGGTCAGGAGCTTTCAGGGTTAAAAAGACATCCAACTATTCAAGATAATGTTGTTATTTATGCAAATACAACAATTTTGGGCGGCGAAACAGTTATAGGTAAAAATTCGGTTATTGCGGGAAATACCTTTGTGATAGAATCTGTTCCTGAAAACACAAAAGTTTCCGCACATATTCCCGAATTAAAATATAAAAAAAAATCAAACCTAAATAAAATATTCGCAGGTTTCAAGTTGTTTTTCTATAATGTCTTGAAGAGTTATTCCTTTAAGATAATTGGTGATAACTTCGTTAAGTCCTTCATAAATAGGCAGAGTTAAACAGCCGTCAAAGTTTTCGCACTGATTAGGCACATTATCCATACAGCTTACAGGCGATAAGCTTCCCTCAGCGCTTAAAAATATTTCATATACAGTTGTTTCAGATGGGTGCTTTGCTAATTTATAGCCTCCCATATGACCACGATTTGTTAAAAGCAGTTTGCTTCTGTTTAAAAATGGAATTATCTGTTCCAAATATTTTTTTGAAATTTTTTGACGAGCGGAAATATCTTTCAAAGCTATATAACCGTCATTGTAATGCTGAGCGAGGTCTATCATCATACGAAGGGAATATCTTCCTCTTGTTGAAATTTTCAATACAATTCCTCCTTGCGGAAATTAATACATATATTTTCAAAACCTATTATACTACGAAAACAATAGGTAATCAAGGTTTTATTTTAGAAAGGATAATAAAATGATAAAAGAAGAAATAAAAAAATTAAAAAAAGAAAAAGATTTTGTGATTTTGGCTCATTATTATGTAGATGGAGAAGTGCAGGAAATTGCCGATTTTGTAGGTGATTCATACTATCTTGCGAAGACGGCGGCAGAAACGGAAAGCAAAAATATATTATTTGCAGGCGTATTGTTTATGGGTGAAAGCGCAAAATTATTAAATCCTGATAAAAATGTTTATATGGCGGATATTACAGCGGATTGCCCTATGGCTCGAATGGTTGAAACGGAGGATATATTGAGAATCAGAGAAAAATATGATGATTTAGCCGTTGTGTGCTATGTTAATTCAACGGCGGAGGTAAAGGCGTTATCTGATATATGCGTAACATCTTCAAATGCCTTGAAAGTCCTAAAAAGTTTGAAAGAAAAAAATATATTTTTTATACCCGACGGCAATTTAGGAAAATATGTATCAAAACAAATTCCTGAAAAAAATTTTATATTTCATAATGGCTTTTGCCACGTTCATAAAAGCATTGAAGCAAACCTTGTAAAAAAGGCAAAAGAAAAATATCCTGACGCTATTATTTTATCTCATCCCGAATGTACGGAAGATGTACTTGAAATTTCGGATTTTGTGGGAAGTACATCACAGATAATAGATTATGCTGAAAAAAGCGAAATCGGAAAATTTATAATATATACTGAAATGGGTGTTTTTTATGAGCTGTCAAAGAAAAATCCTGATAAAAAATTTTACTCTGTGGGACACAGACAATTTTGTCCCAATATGAAAAAGGTATCTTTGGAAAATGTCCTTGAAACGCTTAAAAACCCACAAAATGAAATAATATTGTCTGATAACATTATGCAAAAGGCAAGAATACCTCTTGAAAAAATGCTTGAAACCGCAAAGCAGGTGAGTTTATGAATAAATATGAAATAACAATTGACCGGTTTAAAAAGTTAAATTATGAGAATGTATTGCTAATAGATATAAGGGATAAAATTTCTTACAGTCACGGATTTATACCGAATGCGGTTTCAATGCCTGAAAACGAAACAGATTTCAGCAGGTCAGATACTGATAAAAATAAGATTGTCGTAGTATACTGTGCTATTGGAGAAAAAAGCAAGAGAATTGTTGAGATTTTAAGGGGAAAAAACATAACAGCTTATAACCTTAAAGGAGGATTTGCCGCCTGGCTGATTTCAAATGATAACATACTTTCAAAAGAAGAACTTCAAAGATATTCGAGGCAGATAATATTGCCGCAAATAGGAAAATTAGGGCAGGAGAATTTGAAAAAGGCAAAGGTACTTATTGTGGGAGCAGGCGGACTTGGCTCGCCTTGCACATTATACCTTGCGGCGGCGGGTATTGGAACAATAGGAATTATTGACGGAGATAATGTTGATATTTCAAATTTGCACAGACAAATTTTACACGATACGGATTTTGAGGGACAAAAGAAAGTATTGTCGGCTAAACAAAGGATAAATGCGGTAAATCCTTTTGTTTCGGTAATTACTTATGATGAGTATATTTTACCTGAAAATATTGGGTCAATAATAAAAGATTATGATTTTATTATTGACGGAGCGGATAATGTTGAAACGAAATTCCTTATTAATGACGCCTGCGTTATTGAAAAAAAGCCTTTTTCTTATGCGGGTGTTGTAGGTTTTGAAGGACAAGTTACAACGTATGTACCAAAAAAAGGTTTTTGTTTGAGATGTGTTTTTGAGGATATACCGAAAGATGTTCAGAGTTGTTCAAGTTTCGGGATAATTGGAGCGATGGCAGGAATTATAGGAAGTATACAGGATTTGGAGGCAATAAAATATATTATTTCGGCAGGAGAGCTTCTTACGGAAAGAATGTATATTTTAGACGGGCTGACAATGCAAGGAAGAACAGTAGAATTAAAATCTCAAAAAATCTGTAAAGTATGCGGTGAAAATCCAACTATAAAAAATATGAAAGAAAATAAAGAAATGTATATTCGCACAGTTTGCAAAGTATAAAATCAAAGGAGTGAAAATAATGATAAAAAATATTGCGACAAAATGTATTTACGGAAACGGCAACAAATTTGAGAAAGAAAAAACGGGAGCGATAAGTTTTCCTATTTATCAAACCGCTACATTCGCACACCCTGGGGTTGGAGAGAGTCAATGTCATTAACTTAAGGCATTAAGAATTAAAATATGTTATAATACATCTTAGGGTAATGTATTATGAAAAAAATAATAAAAAAAGTAATTGAAGCAA
>CATJCJ010000505.1 GCA_949738935.1 uncultured Eubacteriales bacterium
CCTTCGGAAGCTGCGGGTTGTGGAGGGCGTTCCGAAATCGATCGACCGCACTTACATATTGTACGAGAAGGTAAAGGGTATCGAGGATGCGGATTTTGCTCACGAATCGTTTTACAAAATTATCCGGGACCGCTTCGGCTACATGACGCACAAAAGTGAGGAAGAGATTCTGATTGTGGAGGCCAGTGAGGAGGAACAGCGGCTGCTGGACTGCCGGGACAAGGAGCTGATGATGATTCGCGGAACTACTTATAAAGAGGAGCCGGAGCTTTTTGAGTATTTTGAGATCGTTTCTGTCAGCGATTTTTACAGATTCAGGAGTGTGAGTAAATAATGATGGAGTATGATGCGCTGTACGTGCAGCTGATGAACAGTATTATGGAGAAGATGCAGCGGGGGGAATATCAGGTGGGTGACAGGCTGGATTCCGAGCGTGTGATGTCCCAGCAGTATGGTATCAGTCGTTTGACGATACGAAAGGCGTTAAAGAAGCTGGAGGAGCAGGGCTATGTTATGGCGAGAAGAGGAAGCGGCACGTTTGTTATAAAGGTTCCGATGTCTTCGCGCAGGATTGATCAGGGCGTGCAGGCGAGTATGAGCCTGGGCGTGGTCATTCGACAGTCCGGATATGAGTCCTGCCGAAAAGTGATTTCCGTAGAGAAAGTGCCTGTCGGGGGAGTTTTGGCAGAAAAATTTTCCGGCAGCAGCCAGATGTTTGAGCTGGTGCGTCTTTCTTATGTAAATGGAGAACCCTACGCAGTTCAGAAGGCGTATATTCCGGCTGAAATATTCTGGGATGTGGAGCGGTATGATCTTTCGGAGGGCTCTCTGTATGAGTATATGGATACACATGGACATATGCCGAAGCGGGTGGAATCCTACATGCAGATTGTAGAGATACCGGAAGAATATGTAGGCCTTATGAATCTGCAGTCCGGCAAAAAGGTGTTTCTGGTTGTCTATCTCGGATATGACAGCGAAGGGGAGCTTATGGAGTATACGTATTCCTATTATCTGCCGCAATACACTTCTTTTAAATATGTCATAGAGAAGAATACGCGGGTGAATGCCTGACTTGGGATGGACTGTTTGCAGGTTTGAAAGTATGGGTAGTATCTTTCTCACGCCGGATATTCTGGATATCATAGATGTAGAGTATATGAAATGGAGACTTTTAAGGGGATTTATCAAAATATAGTCGAGAAAAAATTGACTATTTA
>CATJCJ010000506.1 GCA_949738935.1 uncultured Eubacteriales bacterium
ATATTAAAATTTATTATATATATTATTTTCTAATATCGATATTTTTGAAATTACTGTAACACAAGGGGGTGATTAAATTGAGGGTTAAAATCATTGTTGTATAACACAAAATTTCATTTTTATTTAAGGAGGTAACGTATATGCGAAAAATCAAAGGAAAATTAAAGAAAATTACTTATCTAGCTCTTGCTCTTTCTCTTGTTATGTGCAACAACATTTTTGCGGCTCAAGTAGAAGTCGGCTCCGGAAATACACGTGGCTGGGTTTGGGGTTATAATGGTATTGGCGGAAATGGCTCAACAGGTTATTATTCAGAGGGCAGCACTAATTTTACATCTCTCGGCAACGCATGTACCGGTGTTAGAGTTGGAATTGAAATGACATTAAGAGATAATTATGGTTCTCTTTTATACTATGATGATAAAAGATTACCTGCGGGAGCGTCAGGAAAAACTGTTACAGTAAGTTTGCATTCAGGTTTCTTTTCCGAAAGCAAACTTGAATCAACTACCAGACATTATCTTTCGGGAGCATTAACATACTCAACAACTGAGGTCAGAAGAAGTTATTAGTCTATATTTATAAAATTTCAATATTAAAAAGGAGTGATTAATAATTATGCGCATTGAGACAAATAATTTCTATTTTAACCAATACGCTGGATTAGGAGCAACCTCAAAAGCTTTCTCAAACAGTTTACCTGAACAAACTGACGAAAAAGAAAGTGAAACTCAAAAAACCTCACCTGTTTTTAATTTTACAAGAGTTGAAAGCGGATCTATGAATTTTAGAACTGAGCTTAATACAAAATATATTGGAAAAGGACTTTCCACAGATTATCTTAAAGTTCTTGAAAATAAAGAAGATACAGATGCTATAGATACCGCTTTTTTTAAAAAAGATAAAGAAGACAATGAACGAATGGAAGAAATGAATACCTTACTAAAAAAGATGGGAATTGATGGAAAAGTCGCTGAATATTCTCGTCAAATGATTCCTCAAAATTATGCCTCATATTATATTGAGACTGAGGGAGACGCGGAAAATCTTTTTATCCTTGAGCTTGAAAACGGTGAGCTTATGTTTACTGAAACAAACCAAAGCCGCGAACAACTTTATGATTTGTTTTCTGAAGCTCAAACCGCTTTGGGGCTAAACGAAAAACTTAGTATCAAAATGTTAAAAGAAGCGTTTGCCAAATTCTTTGATATACCTGAATTAAAAGATTTTATTCTTGAATTTTCCGGTATGAAAAGAGATTACTCTTTAAAGTAAAACAGTAAAATTATTATTCGGCGTAACAGAAGTTTTTACTCCTGTTACGCTATATCATATGAAAATGAGCGAAAGGAATGGTTTCATGAAAAAAAGTAACAAATATATAGTTATTGTACTTACGCTTATATCAGTATGTACAGGCTGTTCCAAAAGTAATACCAATAACACAAATAGCTTTCCTTTTAACAATGATTTAGATGATGATACAACAATAGCGTGCGAATATGGTCATTCACCCCACTCTATCCCACAAGATTTTACATACTATTATCAAGGTGGTGTTTTAAATATCCCTTATACTTTTTATGGCGGACGAGTTGATTCCGAAGTAGGTTTATTTGTTTTTATAGATGGAGTTGTACAACCATATTCTATAGAACACCCTAAAAATACAATTAATAATTATATGGAAATATTTAATATAGCCGCAAATTCTGAAGAAACTTATACACTAAATATTACTCCTAACTGCGGAAAAAAAGGTGATATCTTAAAATTAAATTTCGTATGTATAGAGTTTCCGTCATTAGATATAACAAACAATTCATCACTTGACTTACAAAAAATGTCAACAACAATATCCTGGAAATTGTCATATTTGAAAGACGCTGAGAATTTAACAATTCCATCACAAAAAGAATTCAACGTAAAAACTATATCCAATAACATAGAAAATTATTATGAAATTAAACCTGAGTTTGAGAATAACTCAGAAAAAATAAAAAGTGCCCTTAAATTTGAAAATAAAACTTTAAATTTCACTTTAAATTCAAAAGAAAATAAAACTCATTGCAAAACTACTATATTTATAAATAATAATCCTATAAACATTAATGGCTGCAATAACTTTATTAACTATACAATAGACAAAAACAAAAAATTAACATATAAGGCTAAAATTAATAATAATTCAAAAAGCAAAGATATATTTTATGCCATTAGTATAAAATTAGACAATAAGTCAGATAATTGGAAATCTCAAATTGATGTATTTAAAACCAATTCAATCTTACAGCCCGCCTAAAAACCATTAAAATATTCAAAAATTAACAAAAATGCTATTATTACGCCTCAAAATGATATTATCTTCACTGATTTGTGTGTGTTTTTTGTTTTTAGACAGGCTTTTTTAGATTTTAAACAAGTTCTAAAACAGTGACCTAAAAGTATTATACAAATTCAAGGTTCCAAATCCCCATACATTATTCGGATACAAAGCCTCCTGAACTCTGGTACTTCCTCTTATAAAATATGAAGCGGCGTTAGGTGTATTTATAAAATAGTCGTTTCCTCTAAGATAACCCCATTCAAGAAGCAGAGCGGAAGCTCCCGCGGTTATAGCGGCAGCGATACTTGTTCCTGACATAGCTGTAAGACCATCGGTTGAAATTCCTGATACATTTTCAGCTGGAGCGACAAAAATAGGATTTAAAATCCCCAAAGCGTTAGGTCCTCTGCTTGATAGCGCGTATATACTGTTTGTAAGATGATTATATCCCCCAACAGAAATAACACTTCTGCCTGTCGCCGGAACAACTGTTGTATAAGACGGGTCAGGAGACAAAAAAGCTGTATCATCTTCCACAAATCCTGTTATAGGCAGCCACATTTGAACAATACCATTTACAATATCATCACTATAAAGTATTAAGTTCCAAATTCCCTCGGTAGGATTAACAAATTTAATTTTTATTTGCTGTCCAACTCCCTGAAATTGAGATGATGGATATTCTATTACAATATTTGTACTTTCAAGAGCCAAAGTTATCTCGCGTCTTGAATTCAATATAGGCTGAACTCTGTCCACCACAGAACCAAGAGGAGAACGAAGTCCCACAGAAACTTTGTCCGGAAGATATGTCCAAATATTTATAATAAACCCTTTCTCATTTTCTCCAACACGAAACTCAACTTTTTCTGATGGAATATCATTATATAAAGTCACCATTGTATGATGATTAGCTGTCGCTTCATTTCCACAAGCCTCACATACAATAAAAGAATCTTTTATAGCAATACTTGTTAAATAATCCTCAAGAATTGATAACCCATTATGAGAACCTTCATTTGTTCCAAGACCTATACATATAGCCACAGGTCTTCCTGTTTTTTCAACAACAGACCTAACATAATTAACTCCCTGCATCAAATCAGCGGAAGAATAAGCCGGCGTATCTTTATACATAGCCTTTGATTCTTTTAGATACGGTTTAGCGGGTTTCAATTTTACAATAACAAGCTCAGCCTCAGGAGCGGCTCCTCTGAAATTTTGTCTTGGAAGTATTCTTCCGGCACTCACCGACGCCAAAAATGTGCCATGACCTATCTCATCAGTTACCGGAACAACATCAAGAGGATTTTCCGAAGCAAGAGCCTCATTTATTTGCTCGTTCATAAACTCAGTTCCAAAACATAACTCGTCAGTAGCGTTGCCCTCAATAGTTTGGTCCCAAATACTATATATTTTTGATGTTCCGTCTTCATATATAAAAGCCTCGTTTGTATAGTCTATACCTGTATCTATAATAGCAACCAATATTCCCTGCCCAAGCAAACCTAAACTATTTGGGGTTTGAAGATTTAATATTCCCGAGGCTTCCAAAGCGCTTGTATCCATCAATCCAAGAAGAAACGGCTCACTCACATAGGTACTTATAGGCTTATCTATGTAATCGGAAATATCATTTTTATTTATATATACTATAGCATAATCATCAAAATATTTACAATAAAGTATTTTAGGGTCATCTTTTATATAATTTCTCGTAAAAGCATTTAATCTTACAACAAACTCAATATAGTCATTTGTCACAATCAATCTTTCTATTTCTTGCGGAGTCATTCCCATATCAGACTGCATGGCGGAAATAACAGGAGGAAGTCTAAGGTTATTAAATGTTCCGGCGAGACATAACGACCCAAATCCCCATTCCCTGTTTGGATAATTTAAATTATCCAACCTATTCGCTCCAAGACGAAGATAAGCCTTTATTTTTTCTCCATACATAAAAGGGTCATTACCTCTTACTATCCCCCATTCCATCAAAACAGCACAAGAACCCGTAACAAAAGGAGCGGCAACGCTGGTTCCCGTTTGAGGGGAATATCCGTTAGACGTATTTGGTGTAACAATTTGATATGCCGGAGCGACAATATCAGGTTTTACCATTTGATATTTTCTTGTAAAACCTCTGCCTGAAAAATCAGAAATAGAGTTTATAAGAGAATTATATCCGCCAACGGTTATAACATTTTTAGCTGTTGACGGAATGGTCAAAGTTATATCTATCGTTGGATTCAAAAATCTTGTATTTCTTGTAGCGACTTCTGTAACGGGAAGCCATATATTATAGTTTCCAATAATCACATCATAACCAAAAACACGAAGTCTCCATATTCCTGATGGAACATATGATTCATTAGCGATAATCTCAAAAAATACCTGCTGGTCTATATTATATGGCGTCGGAATACCAATATTTGTAAAAACAGACGAATTAGCAAAATTATACTGTACAGTTTGAGCGTTATACCTTATTATACCTGTTGACTCTCCGCTTGGTGATATCAGCTCAAAATTAAATTTATCAGTATAATTTTTCCAAAGTGTTATAAAAAGAGATTTAAGTCCCCCCGCCACAAGAATCTCAATTTCCTGAGTTTCATTTTGTTTAACAGTATTAGCGTAATGACGTCCTGTCGAGCCCTCATTTCCGCTTGCCACACAAATTGAGCATTTCCATATGTTAGACATATCATCTATGTATGTTTCAAAAAGAGAATCCCCGCTATGAGAACCGTTATTTGTCCCAAAACTTAAATTAATAGCGACAGGCATATTAAATTCTATTGATTTATCAAGAATATATTTTATAGCCCTCATTATTTCCGTATTTCTCGCGAAAGACTCTCTGCCTTTTTCTCCAAGTTTCACAACAATCAAAGAACTTTCCGATGCAACTCCTGTATATACTCCTCCGCTTTTTCTTCCATTTCCAGCGGCAATACCGGCGATTGCCGTACCATGACCAATAGTGTCAACTTCAGGAACAATCTCAAGAGGATTTTTTGATAAAAGAGCCATATTTATATCTTCATATGTATATTGAGAACCGCTGTAAAAGCCCAATGGAGGCGTTCCTGAATTATCAGTCTGGTCCCATATGGCTAATATTCTTGTCGTTCCATCAGAATTTATAAAATCCGGATGAGTATAACTTATTCCTGAATCTATTATTCCAACTATTACGCCTTTTCCGGTAAAAGGATTTTGGGAATTCTGGGTTATCTGAGAAACACATGAACTACGCAAAGCGTCGCTCAGCATCAACTCAAGAAGTTTAGGTTTTTCTATATACTCTATTTGACGATAATTCAAAAGAAGATTTATTTTTTCCTCAGACAGAGTTATTATAGCATAATTCGATGATAGAATTTCAATCTGAACATTAAGCTCAGCCTCTATTATTTCCAAACTGCCATTATACTTTACTATAACCTCCCATAAATTATCTGAAAAATCATATCCTGTATTTAGTGTACTTTTTTCCAACTCACTATCGTTTAAGTCAAGAGCTATATTAAGCATATCATCAGATTTTTCAAAATTTAAAATAATAAACACCCCTTTACCTATAACAATTCTAATATAGACAGACGATATACAGAAAAGAATATTTTATTTAAAATTTCAGCGAAAAATATTTTGCCTTTTTAAACACCAAAAGCGTGAAGAAATATTAAAGAAAATATTTTTCTGAGGCCTAATATAGGAAGCACCACACAATTCAAAAATAATAATAACTTTAGCGGCAGAGACAAAAGTAGTCAGAACTCTCGATTACCTTTTGTGTAGTGTTTCCTATAATACAATATTCTTTTAACACTTTATTACAATCACAATTCATTTCTGAAAAATGTAAGAAGTTTTTTTTCAATTCTCGAAACCTGAACTTGAGAAAGACCGACCTTTTTTGCGACTTCAGTTTGAGTTTTATCAGCGAAATATCTAAGTTTTATTATTTCTCTTTCTCTGTCAGGAAGACTTTCAATCATTTGTTTAAGCAAAATATTGTCTATTATCTTGTCGTCATAATTTTCATTAGAATCAATTTTATCAATCAAGCGAACAGAGTTTCCATCGCTTTGATAAACCTCACTGTATATAGATTCCACATCTCTGCTTGAATCCAAAGCAGCGACAAGTTCATCAACTGTTGTATTCAACTGTTTAGCTATAAAATTAACTGTGGGACTTTTGCCTGTTTTTTTTGCCATAACTTCCTGAAGCTGCCTTGCCTTAACAGCAAGTTCTTTCAATGGACGAGGAACTTTAATAGGGCCGTCGTCACGCAAAAATCTTTTTATCTCACCCATTATCATAGGGACAGCATAAGTAGAAAATTTAACATTAAAAGAAAAATCAAATTTGTCGATAGATTTTATCAATCCTATCGAACCAATTTGAAACAAATCCTCAGCCTCATAACCTCTGTTGGAGAATCGTTTGACAATACTCCAAACAAGCCCGGAATTTTCTTCAACAAGCTGTTTTTTAGCGTCTTCATTTCCTTGTTGAGCAAGTTTTATAAGTTCGTTTATTTCCAACATTTTATCTCCGTCTCATAGCGAGTCATCAAGATTCCCGCCAATTATCGTTTTTTTCATTTCAACTATAGTTCCCTCCCCAACTTTCGAAGACACACTTACTTCATCCATAAAAGATTCCATAACCGTAAAACCAAGGCCAGAACGTCCCAAATTCGGCTTTGATGTATACAATGGTGACATAGCCTGTTCTATATTTTCTATACCTTTTCCCTTATCTTCTATTTTTATGTAAATAGTATTGGATTTTATTCCACATTCCAAAAAAACCTCGCCCAAATCATTTTCATATCCATGTATTATAGCGTTTGTAACAGCTTCCGACACAGCGGTTTTTACATCGTTCAACTCATCAAGGGTAGGATTTAACGGCGTAATAAAAACAGAAGTGCTTGTTCTGGCAAAAGCCTCATTTTCCGGAACACTCTTAAATTTCATTGACATTTGATTATCATAATTCATTTATTTTACCCCCTGACAGAAAAATCATCCAAGGCCCGCTCAATATTATCATAATACATAATTATTTTAAAAAGCCCCGAAACCTCAAAAATTTTTATCAGTTCTTTATTTATTGAAAAAACCCCAACAAATCCACCCCTCGCGATAACATTTTTATATCTGCCCATTATAACTCCAATTCCGGAACTATCCATAAATGTAACATCATTAAAATCAAAAAGAATATTTTTGCAATTCCGTTGTTTATATTCTCTGTCGATTTTACTTTTTATTTCATTTGATGAATAATGGTCTATTTCTCCCGCGATTCTCACAATAAGCGTTCTATTTTTAGTTTCACACTTCACATTCATAAACAAAACCCCCTTCTTTAGTTTAAATCTTAATCAAAATCTCAATATTCTAATATTTTCAAATCATACCCGAAAACTTACGCTTACTATTAGAAATATATATAGTAATTACACTTTAGATATAACAAAAAAATATTTTACGAGTGCGTAAGCACTGCTGGGCGATAAGCGAATTGCAAAGCAATTTGCAGCCTGTGCAAGTAAAATAATTTTTTTGTAACTTTCAAAGTGTAATTACTATAAAACATTATTTTTTTCAAAACTCATTTTACTTTATGAAAACCCAAATATTTAAAGAATTAAAAAAACAAACGAAAATAATTTATAGAAATTCAATTTAAAAATAGACTTCTTTCGAAACCGCAAAACTATGTCAATCCAACAAAAAAATATTTTATTCAATGTTTTAGCGAAAGGCGTTTTGCTTTTTAAACGCCGAAAGCATTAAAAAACATTGTAGAAAATATTTTTTTCTAACAATATTTGTATCAAT
>CATJCJ010000507.1 GCA_949738935.1 uncultured Eubacteriales bacterium
GGGTACCATTTTTATTGCAACTGAAAGCGGTGGTTTAGGTTATGACAAGTGAAGAAAGACACGAGGCAAGATATAAGCGCAGAAAAGCCAGGCGTGATTCTAAGCGAAAGAAGGTTTTAGAGGCTTATGGAGATTATTACAAAGTTATCAGCAGGGATGCTTTGTCGAGGGCCGCCAAACAAGCCGCTAAAGGGGTAAAGTACAAGGCCAGCGTCCAGAGGTTTATGCTGAGAAGATTGACGAATGTTGCGGCCATAAACAAAAATCTGGTTTACCACAAGGACATACGGAAAGGGTTTATCTGCTTTATCCTCATGGAGAGGGGAAAGTTGCGGAAGATCATGAGCGTCCATTTCTCCGAAAGGGTGCCGCAGAAATCACTCAACCAGAACGCTTTGATACCGGTTCTTACCAGGTCGCTGATCCATGACAATGGAGCCAGTCAGAAAGGAAAAGGTACCGGGTTTGCAATGAAAAGGCTGGTGAGGCATCTGCGTTGGCACTTCCGGAGGTTCGGAAACGAGGGATATATTCTGCTTGTTGATTTTTCGGACTATTTTGGAACAATCGACCATGAGATTGCGAAACAGATAATTGCGGCGGCATTTGACGATCCGGGAATCATCTGGCTTGCCAATCTGTTCATAGATGCCTATTACGAGTTCAATATCAAGTTTAAGAAAATGCCGGAAGAAGGGGCGCACAAAGGCTTAGGGCTTGGCAGTGAGATAAACCAGACGATAGCGATTACTTATCCGAACAGGATGGACCACTTTATCAAGGAAGTGCTGGGAATCAAATGCTACGGGAGATACATGGATGATTTTTATTTGATACATCCGAGCAAAGAGTATCTTACCTATTGCATGGGAGAAATCAAGAGGATATGCACAGATTTGAAAATTACCGTAAACGAGAAAAAGACAGGGGTTGTGAAACTGTCGCACGGCTTTACATTCTTGAAAACAAAAATATACATGACGGACACCGGAAAGATAATCAGAAAGCCTTGCCATAAAGCGGTAGTCCGGGAAAGAAGAAAGCTGAAAAAGCAGAAAAGGTTACTGGATGAAGGCATTATGGAGTTCTCCGACATCCGGTGTTCCCACAGTTCATGGCGAGGCAGCATGAAATATAGAAATGCTAGGAAAACGGTTCATTCAATGGATAAATTGTTTGACTCGTTATTCATAGAATCCTGGATGAAAGGAGGTGCGCAGCATGGATGATAGGAAAAGAGCAATCGAGTCTGAGATCGCAGGATTAAAGCAGATTCTCACGAGTACCGATTACAAGGCTTTGAAGTTTGCTGAGGGTCAGATTTCCGCAACGGATTATAAAGAGACCAAA
>CATJCJ010000508.1 GCA_949738935.1 uncultured Eubacteriales bacterium
AATACAATACGAACGCAGAGAGCGTTTAAGTTTCTTAATGTTTCGGGGTCATCAGGGTCTTTATATTCTTTTAAAAGAGCGTTATACAATACTCCAACGATTTCTCCAGCCTGTAAAGAAATTTCCATTTCTTTTTTAATATTCTCATCTCCGGTATCAACCAAAAACTGAAGACGGTAGTATTCTTTCTCAAGATTTTCTAAAAGTAAAATCTCCGGTTCCCCTGTCGGTCGTTCCATATCATATATGTAAAATTCTTTGAAGTTACAAGTCACAATCCAACGGGGGCGTTGTGAGTAAGGCAATTCGGCGGAATATCTTTTAGCTTGCTGAAAGGGATTTAAAAGCGTTCCATCAGACTGTTTTATAGGTTTGTTCAAATCTTTTCCAAGTCCTTTTTGCTCAATGAGAACGTGAGTTGAGGGAATAAACCCGTCAATAAAACTTGTGTGGTCAAGACGTACTTGTTCCTCAAAGGTGATAAATTTTTCCGGTTCTTCAACTCCATATACTTTTTGCAAAAGAGATAACCAAAAAGGCTGACTTTCGCCTTTTTCATATCCTTTACCTTTCCAGTCTTTAGCGAATTGTTTCGCACTGTTTCTCTGTTCTGTATCTGTCATAAGCGTTTCCTCCAAAAAAATTACTAAAAACATTAATTTTCTATTGACACATTATAAATATAATCAAAGTGAATTTCTGTATTGTTATCCAAAATCAGAACACGATTATAGTCATCATATTTTTTTATTTTTCCTCTGATTTTATTATAAGAACCTCCTGACTTTTTTACGTCGGGAATAAAATAAGTTATTTCAATTTCGGGATATTCATTTATACAATTTTTCAATTTCGTTAATTTTTCGCTTAATATTTCTTTTGCGTCCTCACTTAAATCAAGCATTTCATCGGTTATCCGCTCTGTTTCTTTTATAACTTCTTTATGTCCCGATAAGGCGGCAAAAGAAGAAAACTGAGCCGCTCTGTCAAGCAAGGGCATACGTGGTCTTGTTTTTGAAATATGGTGCGGCAGATTTATAATATCATCATATTTGTATTTGTCATTCATTTTTTATTCTCCTTAAAGTCTGTCTATAAACTATTAAAATATCCAAAAAATCAGTAAAAATAATATCATTACGATTTAAAATGATATTATTTTTGCTGATTTTTTGCGTATATTTTGTTTATAGACAAGCTTTTTTAGATTTTAGACAAGTTTTTACGCTTTATGCCCGCCTATCTGTGAGTTTCTGTCTTTCGCTGTCGCTCCTTCCTGTAAATTCATACCTTTAAAAACAGCGTTTTTTCCAAATTTATTTTTTATATCTATAAGCGCTTTCTGCATATTTTTTTCTTTTTTTAATTCTTTTTCTTTTTCCTTTTTTTGTTTTTCCAATTCTGCGTAATCTGTAAACATATCAAGTTGCTCCAGAGTGGCTTCGATTTTTATATCTTTCTCATTTATGACGTGGTTAGCGGCAACGTTTATCCGCCTTATTAGCAAATTTTTATTTATAATACTGTCATATAACTTCATAGCGGCATTTATTATAATTTTTGTTGATGATGTGTAATTATCTAAATTTATTGTGCCGTGTGAGTGTTTCGGCGTTTTTCTTCCGTATCGGTCTGTTGTAACTTCGCCCTTATATTTTTTTCTTATTTCGGGATTTGTCAGATTTTCAATATCATATCCGATAGTCAGCACAATCTGATTTGTTACTAATCCTTTTTCCACCAAATCCAAAACCAAAAGGTCTGTCATTTCCTTAACCACTAATTTTGTTTTTTCAAAATCGTAAGCGCAATGTAATACTTGTCCTGTGCTTACGCTGTTATCGGCGGGTTTATAATCTTTGATTTCCTTAATCGTACAAGGCTCATATCCCCAAGCGTGGTCAATAAGCAATTCAGCGTTCACGCCGAACATATCATACAATAAATTTTCGTTATGGTATTCGTTTTCTTTTCCTACAGAACATCTCGCTATATCGCCCATAGTATATAAGCCAATCGATTCCAATTTCTTTGCGTATCCTTTTCCAATCCTCCAAAAATCAGTTATCGGTCTGTGCGACCATAACTGTTTTCGATAACTCATTTCATCAAGTTCCGCAATTCTTACTCCGTTTTTATCTGGAATAATACTTTTAGCGACTATATCCATAGCGATTTTGCAAAGATATAAATTTGTTCCTATTCCCGCCGTTGCCGTTATTCTGGTTTCTTTTAATATTTCGTATATTATTTTTGCCGCAAGTTCACGAGGAGTCATTTTATAAACGCTGAGATAACCTGAAATATCAATAAAAACCTCATCTATTGAATAAACGTGCATATCTTCGGGCGCAAAATATCTCAAATATATATTATAAATTTTTGCACTGTAATTCATATAAAAAGCCATTCTTGGAACAGCCGTAATATACGATAATTCAAGATTTGGGTTTTCTTTCAGCTCATCGGCGTTATACGAATTGCCCTCTAATATATGATTTGGCGCTTTATATCTTCTTTCGTTATTTACTTGTTTTACCTTTTGTATTACTTCAAATAACCTTGCTCTGCCGGATATTCCGTATGCTTTTAAAGAGGGAGAAACAGCGAGGCATATTGTTTTTTCAGTGCGGCTTTCATCAGCGACAACTAAATTTGTTTTTAATGGGTCTAAACCTCTTTCAACACATTCGACAGATGCGTAAAAAGATTTTAAATCACAAGCAATATATATGTGTTCCATTATTATATCCCTCCTTATAAAATTTTCGAATATCATAATTAATCAGCGTTTCCTTTAGTATATCAAAATAAAAATAAATTATCAATTATTTATACGAACAAAGGGTATGATGATTAAATATTCATCATACCCTTGTATGTTTTTTATAATGTTTTTTCTCTCTTAATGGTGTTCTCTTTTTTCCTCTCTTTATGTTCATTTGAAATATCATTATCTAAAATCCGCTCAATATTATATTTCAGATTTTCATAAGATGATAACTCGGCTTTAACCTTGTTTTGCCTTATCAGAATATTATTTTTCAGAGTTTCAAGCCTTTCAATTTCAAGATTCAAGTCAGCGGTTTCCGGCACTGTCCCATCGGGATTTTTGGAACGGTTCATTATCTCAACAGCTTTGTTGTACTTATCAATTTTAAATTGATTTTCAGCCTTGAATTTTTCTCGCTCATCAAGAGATTTTATTTTCCATAATTCCGCAATAACAGGTTTGTACTGCCAATACGTCCGGCGTGATTTTATGATTTCCTTTTTTTCGGAAATTTGGGTATTGATATTTTGAATATTCTGATTATTTATATCCGCTTGCTTTTGACATTTTTCAAGTTTCGCTTTTAATTCCTCAATGCTTTTAATGCCTTTTTCACTTAAACAATTTAGAATACGAATTTGAATATCAACATTCTTACTTTCAATATATCTGTTTTGATAAGCCTTATCGGAAACGATA
>CATJCJ010000509.1 GCA_949738935.1 uncultured Eubacteriales bacterium
GAGCCTCTACAATAGCGTTAAATATGGCGTTAACTATGGGAATCGGATACATTATAGGAGAAGCGGTCAGCTGGATTTACTCTATGTTTAACGCTCAGGAAGAAGCCATCGAGGCGGCGGCTGAGTCCGTGTCTGAATTAAAATCAAATCTCCAAACCCTTGACGACTACAAAGCCAAAATTATTGAGCTTAAAACCGCTCTTGACTCAAGTACAATTTCTTATGAGGCGGCAAAAGAAAAAAGAGAAGAATTAATGAACATTCAAAATGAACTCATTTCTCAATATGGAAGTGAGGCTGCCGGAATTGATTTGGTGACAGGCTCTCTCGAGGAACAGAAAGAGGCTCTTGAGAAACTAAAAATAAAAAAATCTGAGGAATGGCTAAACGAAAATCAAAGCGGTATTAATGGTGCTAAAGAAAATCTTGAGGATTCCAGTAAAATCCTAATCAACAACGCCAACGCTAAATATACCGAAAGGTTAGCCAACAGAATAAACAGCTATAACTGGGCATACAGTAATGGCTATATGTATAGATGAATACGTCAGAAAAAATCGTTTCAATCAGAGTCTAATCAGTTGACTATAGAATATGACAACTATTACGATGCTGTTGAAAAATTAAGTCAGTTGCTGGAAGATTTAAGAAATGAGAAATCTCTTTTAGAGATAAACACAAAAACAGACACAAAAGAGTATGAGCAGACATGTGACATGATAGAAAATGTCAGTGATAAACTCAAAGAACTAAAAGAAGATAACTCGGAGGCTTTAGATGTTTACAGTCAGTATACGGAACATCTTTTACTTACAAATGATAAATATAGAAATATTTGGACTGAAATCACAAAAGCGAAAGAAGAATATCAAAAGGCCCTGATAAACGGCGCGAGCGAGGAAGAAATCGGCGCATACGCCGATAAATTAGCCACGGTATACAACGGTATTGATTTAAGTAAAATAGAAGATGACGGCGTAAGAGAAAAAATCAAGGAAATAATGGAAAC
>CATJCJ010000510.1 GCA_949738935.1 uncultured Eubacteriales bacterium
ATATAAAAAAGCCGGTTAAAATTTCATTTTTTTGGATATTTTAATAGTTTTTAGGCAGGCTCTTAGCGGTTAAAAATAAGCTAAAATTGTTTGTTTTTCAAGTTGGTTGAATATATACTCAAATTGCCGCGAGATTGATTTTATGAAATTTGTTTGACAATCCTTTTCTTGTGAATTATAATAATATAAGGAAAATATTTTTGATAAGGTAATTGTTTGATAGACAGAAGTTTCCTTGAAGAAAGGACGCGAGAATATGAATGAGGATGCGAAAATTAAAGTTCTTAAAATATCCGCTGTTTTATTTGCCGGAGTTTGTGTTTTTTTTGTTACGGGAAGAATTATAAGCGATTTTTATTCTCTTGATGATGAGTTTATAATTAATGTTTTGTCAATTTTACTTGGTTTGTTCGCCAGTATTGTTGTTTTGCTTTTTATGCGACTTATGGCTGTTAAAAAAAATGGCGAGAAAGCTATTTATGAAATGGCTTATGTTGACAAGGTTACAGGAATGATGAATAAAAATAGATTTATTACTGTCGCCGCTGAGCTTCTCATGAAAAAAGAGTTTAAATATGCCGCGGTTGTTCTTGAGGTGAGTAATTTTGATGTTATAAATGAACTTTGTGGTTTTGATGAGGGAAACACAATTCTTAAGTATATCGCTAATCTTATTAAAAGTAATTTGAGCGAGGGTGAGGCTTTTGCCAGAGCTGCCGCCGGAAGGTTTAATATTCTTCTTAAATATGACGATAATGAGGGGATTAAAACAAGACTTGAGATGATTATGGATGATATATCTGAATATAAGCGAATTGATAAAGAGGATAACTCAAAGTGTTCTGTGGTTTCTTGCTGCGGGGTTTATGTTATAGACGAGGAAAATATATTTGATAATTATTATGAAATGGAGTTTAACATATCTCATGTGTTTGGAAGAGCTAAATTCGCTTTGTCAGACGTTGATGGAAAATATATAAATTATTGCTCTTTTTACAATGAAGAAACCAGAAGCCAGCTTATTTATGAAAGTGATATGGAATATGCCCTTAAAAATAAAGAGTTTGTTGTATATATTCAGCCTAAATATGATATTAAAAATCATGTTTTGACAGGGGGAGAGGCTCTTGTGAGATGGAATCATCATTCAAAGGGTTTTCTGCCTCCGGATAAATTTGTTCCCCTTTTTGAAAAAAATGGTTTTATTGTTGAGCTTGATATGTATGTTTTTGAGACTGTTTGTGCAATGCAGAAAAAGTGGCTGGATATGGGGCTTAATCCTGTTCGTATATCTGTCAACCAATCTAGAATGCACCTTTTTAAAAGAGATTATGTTGATAATTTAAAGGCTATTCTTGATAAATATGAACTTCCGGCGAGTCTTATTGAGCTTGAGATTACAGAGACGGTCGCTTTTGAGAGTATTGAGGTTATTTCTGATGTTCTTAAAAGACTTCACGAAATTGGATTTAAAATTTCTATGGATGATTTTGGCTCAGGGTATTCTTCTCTTAATATGCTGAAAGATTTAGATGTTGATGTTCTTAAAATTGATAAGGCTTTTTTTGAGGAAACAGCAAATTCTAAAAGAGGCAGGGATATTATTGAGAGTATTATTGATATGGCTTCAAGACTTGGAATTGAGACGGTTGCTGAGGGTGTTGAGACGGTTGAGCAAGTTCAGCTTTTGCAGGGGAACGGATGTGATGTTGCGCAGGGGTATTTTTACGCTATGCCTATGCCTCTTGAGGATTATGAGAATAATGAGCTTATTAATAAAAGGAATGCTAATTCTATAGACCAATAAAAGCCTTTATATGAATAAATTATTAATATTATGAATTTTTAATAAAAAAATCCTGCAAAATATTTATAATTTTATATAATTGCATAAAATTGATTTATTTTCAAAAAAACTCTTGCTTTTTTGAAAATAAAGTTTTATACTTAGTTTCAATAAAAGCAAAGACGCTGTTGATTAAACGTATAATAAAGTTTATACATTTAATCATCGGCGTCTTTTTTAATTTAGGAGGGATTTTTATGTTATTTTTATCTGAAACTTTTAATGTTAACCCCGACGCTTTGGCTCAGGCACTGAACTTTGATTCGTCAACTGGCGCAGTTGGTTCCATTGATATTTTATGGACATTGCTTGGAGCGGCTTTGGTATTTTTTATGCAGGCTGGTTTCGCTATGGTTGAGACAGGTTTTACAAGGGCTAAAAACGCTGGTAATATTATTATGAAAAATCTTATGGATTTCGCTATTGGTACTGTTGTTTTTTGGATTGTCGGCTATGGAATTATGTTTGGCAAAAGCAGCGAGTACTTTGGAGGATTTAATTTTTTTATTTCAGATGGTGAGATTGATTTTGTTCATGTTATTTTTCAAACTGTTTTTTGTGCTACCGCCGCTACAATTGTTTCCGGCGCTATGGCTGAAAGAACAAAATTCAGTTCATATTGTATTTATAGTTTGATTATAAGCCTTGTTGTTTATCCTGTTTCAGGTCATTGGATTTGGGGAGGTGGATGGTTGGCTGACCTTGGTTTTCATGATTTCGCCGGTTCCACCGCTGTACATATGGTTGGAGGTGTTGCCGCACTGATTGGGGCTAAAATTCTTGGGCCTCGTATTGGGAAGTATGATGAAAACGGAAAACCAAAAGCTATCCCTGGTCATAGTCTTACTCTTGGGGCCTTGGGTTGTTTTATCCTTTGGTTTTGCTGGTTTGGATTTAATGGTGGGTCTACGGTTAGTATGTCCGGTGAGAATGCCGCCGCTGCCGGAAGTGTTTTTATGACAACAAATATGGCTGCCGCTGTCGCTACTGTTACAACTATGATTTTTACTTGGATTAAATATGGCAAACCTGATGTTTCTATGACACTTAATGGTTCTCTTGCCGGTCTTGTGGCGATTACAGCCGGTTGTGATGTTGTTACGCCTGCCGGAGCCGCTGTTATTGGACTTATTGCCGGTTTTGCTGTTGTTTTGGGTATTGAGTTTGTTGATAAGATTCTTAAAATTGATGACCCTGTCGGCGCTGTTGGCGTACATTGTGTTAACGGGGCTTTGGGAACTATTTTGACAGGTTTTTTCGCCGCTGTGCCTGTTGGCGGAGATGAAAGTCTTTTGGGTTTGTTTTATGGCGGAGGCGGTAAATTTTTGGGTATTCAATTTTTTGGTGTTGTCGTTGTTATCGTTTGGGTTGTTGTTACAATGACTATAGTTTTTAATATTATTAAACATACTGTTGGGTTGAGAGTTTCCGCTCACGAGGAAATAGTTGGTCTTGACATTGAGGAACATGGTATTGCTTCAAGTTACGCTGATTTTATGCCTACTCATACTGTTGTTAACTCTGAAAACAGCAATGATGATATAGAAGTCGCTGTTCCTGTCCAAGTTATGAGAGGTTCTGTGAGCGATACTGAACATAAATTGGCAAATGTTGAGATAATATGTAAAGAGGAGAGATTTGATAGGCTTAAGAAACATCTTAACGCTGTTGGTGTTACAGGTATTACTGTAACAAAAGTTACGGGATGCGGCGTTCAAAAAGGTAATACTAAATTTTATCGAGGTGTTCCTCTTGACTTTACTCTTCTTCCGAAAATTAAAGTTGATGTTGTTGTCGCCGCTGTGCCTGTTTCTAAAGTTGTTGAGGCCGCCAAAAAGGCACTTTATACCGGAAATATTGGTGATGGCAAAATATTTGTTTATGGTGTTGAAAATGCTATTAAAGTTAGAACAGGACAAGAAGGATTTGACGCTTTGCAGGGAATAGATGAATAAAAGTTTATATTATAGAAATTTAACTTATAGCAATCCAAACTGAAAATAAATAAGTGTGTTGATTAGAGTAATTACACTTTAGATATAATAAAAAATATTTTACGAGTGTGTAAGCACTGCTGGGTGATAAGCGAATTGCAAAACAATTTGCAGCCCGTGCAATTAAAATAATTTTTTTGTAACTTTTAAAGTGTAATTACTATATACTGAATAAGGTCTATTGTTAAAATAAAAAAATTCAGATTAATAGATATTAATAATCTTTTAATCTGAATTTTTTGTTTATATTTATTAAATTTTAAGAAAGAAAATTTTTAAATCCACTTTTATGTTCACAACAAAGGGATAGGAAAGCTAACGACAGCTTTCCTATCAATATATTGGAAAATAATAAGGAGAAAAAGGAGAATATGTACATCTAAAATATGCTTAAAAAGAATAGTGAACATATTTAAAAAAATGTATAAAACAAACAGCACATACAAAATATAAATATAAAATGTATTACATAAATATCTTATCATTCAAAGTGTTTTTTGTCAAGTATTAATAAAAAATTTTTGTGAAAACTTATTAAAGAGGAAAAATATAAAAGGAGAAGAATTGATAGTTATGGGAAAGTTTGTTGTTGAGAAAAGTGGTCCGCTTAAGGGAGAAGTTGTTGTTGACGGAGCGAAAAATTCAGCGCTGCCTGTTTTGGCAGCGACTATTCTTACAGGTGAGGAATGTGTTATTGAGAATGTTCCGTTTTTGAAAGATGTTGAGATTATGCTGAAACTTCTTGATTTGCTTGGAGCTGAAAGTGAGTTTATCGCTGATGAGAAAAAAGTTATTATTAATTGCGGTAAAATTGAGAATATATCTTTGCCGTATGAACTTGTGAAAAAAATCAGGGCTTCTTTTTTAATTGCAGGGCCTCTTTTATCAAGGTTTGGATGTGTTAAAATTCAAATGCCGGGAGGCTGTCAGATTGGGGTGCGGCCGGTTGATTTGCATTTGAAAGGATTTTCTCTTTTGGGTGCCGATATTAAACAAGAACACGGAAGTATTGAGATAAACTCAAACGTCCTTAAAGGTGATAATATTTATTTGGATTTTCCAAGTGTCGGGGCTACTGAAAATATTATTATGGCGGCTGTTTTGGCGAAAGGTGAGACAAATATCTCAAATTGTTCTGTTGAGCCCGAAATTGTCGATTTGGTGAATTTTTTAAGTAAAATGGGCGCTAAGATTGAGGGTGCCGGTACTGATACCATTAAAATTATTGGGGTTTCAAAACTTTCTGGGGTAAAACACAAGATTATTTCTGATAGAATTGAGGCGGGAACTTATATGATTGGCGCCGCCGCCACCAAGGGAGATTTACTTATTAAAAATGTTGTTTGTGAGCATTTGAGACCGGTTACGGCAAAACTTAAAGATATGAATGTAAATGTTGAGGAAAGAGGCTCAGAAATAAGAGTGTATTCTTTTGGTGACCTTATAAACACTGATATTAAAACTCTTCCTTTTCCGGGATTTCCAACTGATATGCAGGCTCCATTTATGAGCCTTATGGCTATTACTAAAGGAACTGCTATCATTAATGAGACTATTTTTGAGAATAGATTTATGCATGTTGGTGAGCTTAACAGAATGGGCGCTGATATTAAAGTTGAGTCTAAAAGCGCTATTGTTAAGGGTGTGGATAAACTGACGGGAACTCAAGTTAAGGCGACTGATTTGAGGGCGGGAGCGGCTCTTATTATTTCCGCTCTCGCTGCTGAGGGTGAAACAGAAATAAGTGATATCTATCATATTGAACGGGGTTATTGTAATATTGAGGATAAACTTAGAAAAGTTGGGGCAAAGATTAGAAAAATTGAATAGATTTTTTCAAAACTCTAAAAATGCTTTTGAAGCATTAAAAACATTGAGGTTTCACCTCAAACTCCACAAACTTTTTGAAAAAAGTTTGACAAAAACTTTTGCGCGAAACTATGTTTCGCTGAGTTTCACTGAAAATTCTCGTTGAACTCACTTTAAAATATGTGTAAAAAATTAAAAAAATAAAACAAACACATTTAAAGTTTGTTTTATTTTTTTATATATTAACGTGAGTTCGATGAAATTTTATAATTAATGGAACCTTTTTCTATCGCAAAAAGGTTCCAAACCTCCAAAAATGCTCTTGAAGCATTAAA
>CATJCJ010000511.1 GCA_949738935.1 uncultured Eubacteriales bacterium
CTGATAAGAATGAAATGAAATAAATACTGGAGCAAATCTGTTTCTATCATACAGGTTTGCTCCAGTTTTGTATAGGTACCCACTATCTACCGTTTACGGTGAAAGTTCAGCTACGGGTTTTTACTACCAAGTATAGTGAATCACAAGTCGGTATCAGTAATGGTATGGATGAAGGAAGTGGTGTGGCAGAGTTCTTGAGCCTGCGAACAGAAACTTGACTAGGCGATTAGGTGGGTAAGGTTGCAAACCAAAGCTCGAATGGCAAATGTAAACTAAAGGTGTAATTCAAGAGATATTTACATTTATGAGAAGTTTTTGAGAGAAAATGCATAGGATAGGGAAACAGGAAAATGAAAAACACAAATATTTATTTAAACTGGTATTATGATGTTAAAAATCATGGAGTAGATACTTTGTATGTTAAGATTAAGAGTAAAAAAGAAATATTGGAATTACAGAATTTTTTTCTTGTTTGTCAGCGCTTTAATCAAGAAGGAATTAAGCATAAGTTTAATTTGAATATAACGTGTAGTGAAGCAGATGAATTTAGAATCAAGAATTATTTATATATTGTGGCAAAGGATGAAAAATTCGGTTATGTACGCATTAACGATAAGTTGTATAAAAGTCGGAATGATATTGGATATTATAGAAGAATGCCTTTATTTATAATTGATAATGATAATTATTCCTTTTTTAAGACAAGAGTAGGAGAATTGAAACAGAGATATGGTGCAAGGTATTTTGTAGATATAGATTTATATTCAGAGGAAAAAGAGAAAAAAGAGGAACTTTCACCACAAGAACTGTTAATCAGCATATGTATTAATAATTTAACGGGTGAAGTATGCAGTGGAAGTAAGAATTTTTCTGATTTACGGAGAGAATACTTTCAGGAAGAACAATTTGATAAACAGATTGAAGATATGCCCTTTTTAGCTCTTTTAATATTTTCTATAAGCAATAGAACAAAGAATATTGATGCCATAGAAAGTAAAAAGAAAGAAATAAAAGAGCAAACAGGTAATAAGAGGGTTTCTTTATCACCATCAGTATGCCGGGAATTATTCCCGTCAAAAGATAATATTGAGGCAGATATTTTTAATGCATGGGACATTTCTGATGGTGTATTAGAACTTTTAGAAAATATTGTTTTACATGCAAACAGGCATATATACGGTGATAGACAGAATACTGCATATAATGGAGAAGGTGTTTTTACGATGTGTCTTCATAAAAACGATGTGGTTTCTGATAAAAATGATCAAGAGTTTAATTTAGATTCGGAACTCTTTCAAGGTTTTCCACAATATTTTCGTGGATATATAAATGAATATATTGATGGATTAGTTGATGAACAGGATGAGCTAAAAAAAAATCAAGCTGAACTTCTTCGAAAATTAAAAAAGGGGCAGTATGTAGAACGGGAAGTTTTGGAACATTACGAAACCATTAGAGGAAACGTTGAGAAAAGAAGGAAAGAACGCCAAAAATTCCACTATTTTTGGGAAATACAGATTGCGGATTTTTCTGGAAAGAATATGTGCGATGTTTTTAGAGAAAATTTAATAAAGCGTAGCGACGAACTTAGTGACGACTTTAACGAAATGACAATACGTT
Organism: uncultured Eubacteriales bacterium; assembly: GCA_949738935.1. GTDB lineage: Bacteria > Bacillota > Clostridia > Lachnospirales > CAG-274 > MGBC114079. Next base: position 1,621 of record CATJCJ010000511.1, read on the forward strand.
CCTTTTTTGATCCAACAATAAAGGCAAAATTTGATGACAAAACGATAAATGAAGTGGAAAGATGGGAAAAGTATTATGCAGGAACTAAAATAGTAAAGCATTATGGTTTACAGGTTTTTATGTCTATTATTTCGAGTAATAAGGGGAGCTTTACAATAAAAAGTTATAGCGAAAATTTCGGTGCAGCAGGTTTTTATTCCAATACAGGCGATCAGGATAAATATGTAAGCACACTTCCTGGTACGGCATATAATATATTGCTGCCTATGAAAGCATATGGTGAAGTTGAAATAGTGCAAAATACTTTTTTGAATGCAGATATAAACTACCGTTTTAGCGAACTTGATAGTTTAGAGCCCCAAAAGCAAACAGATAGAGTAATTAGTGAATTTTATTGTAAATTGAACGAGATAATTCAAATTAAGGAAGAAAAGGAAAAGATTATTGAGAACTTAGCCAGTATATTAAATCCTGTTCTTTCGCAAAAGGAGATCATTGTTTTTGACTGTTGTAAAATAAAGAACGCAGTACAATTTGAACTTTTTGTAAAAACGTTAATTTTCTTAATTGCAAGTAAAGGGCAAAAACAAGGGTTTAATAACATCGCAGTAATTAATTGTGATATTAATGATTTTGTAAATTTCATAAGATATTTTTCCGTTTGTTATGATAAAATGGGATGCTGTAAATGGATGGAAATGGAGCAGATTTATTTATGCGGAAAAAACAGCGTTGAAGAATTCATTGTATCAGGTAAGAACATTCAGGAAATGATAGGAAGGGTGGAAAAACTGGCTTTTAGCAGGCGATTGTATCCGAAATGTATTCCTATGCTTACTCGAATGCTTAAGCGTCGAACAATGCCCAGTGTAGATTTTATGCAAAATGATTTTTCCTATACTCCCTTTGATTTGGTTATTAAAAATCGTAATGGGGAGACGGTATTTGAGCAAAATGTACTAAAAGTATTAAATCAAAATATTCAACTGCTAGAGAGCGGATGTAAGATTGAGCCAACGCATATGAGATTGGGATCTAAGGTTCATATTCATGCATTTTATGAGGCAGAATTATTACTGTTTAATAATTATTATGTAAATAGATTTTCATATTTATTGGCGGAAAAAATACAGAAAAAAATTGAGAACAAGAATTGCCCTATTTGGTTGATTGGTTATGAAAATTATTCCGAGATGTTGATAAATCGGTTAAAACAATATATGGAGGACATAGTATTAAATAGGAAAATTCATTATTCTATTTATGAAAATGCACGGGGAAATAGCAATAACTGGGAAGAAAACTTTAGGTATTTTCAAATTGAAACAATAAGGACACTTGTCAGGGAAAAAGCACAAGTTTTTCTAATTGTACCGATTAATTCAACATTAACAACATTTAATAAACTAGAAAATGCGATAAAGCGAAAGCTGCAAGATATGAAATTAAAATGTAATTTAAATGTTGGCGGATATTTTGGCGTTGTTCAGGTTAGAGATAAGGGTAAATTGAAAAATCAATCATTGACTGAAATGGAAGGTAAGTATTGGGAAAGTATTAATTTAGAAAACAAGTACGTTAAGAGTTCCAAATTGCTTTCTGCCGCTGATAATTGTGCCCATTATATTGTTCTGGCGAAAGCAACGTGGGAAAATCCTTTGGAATGTGAAGAATGCTATCCGCAAGAATGCTTAGCAGAATTACCCTTAATAGAAACTGATAAGGCTTCAGTTGTTCCGACACAATTGATTGGATTGACAGAAAGTGAAAATGCCGACGAAATAAAGGAAAATAAATAGTGTCTGCTGATTAGGTTTAAAACACTTGATTTTATCGACTTTTACCGCATTTTATGGTATAATACCTGCAAGGATTTTGATAAAATCA
>CATJCJ010000512.1 GCA_949738935.1 uncultured Eubacteriales bacterium
AGGCTGATAAATATCACATATTAACCGTGCAATTTTTCCTTCTTCTGATTGCCACGGAAAAATTGAGAAAGAGTCTAAATCAGGATGTAAATATTGATCGGACTCATTGATTCTCGTAAAACCCTCTATTGATGATCCATCAAACATCAGCTGATTATCAAGAGCTTTTTCAAGTTGGTTATCTGTAATGGTTACATTTTTCAGTTGACCGAATACATCCGTAAATTGCATTCGTATGAATTTAATGCCATTATCACGAACCAATTGAATAATATTATCTTTCGTATGTAACACTAAGTAATCACTCCTTAGAAAAGTTTGTAAACATCAATCAATACATCCCCTGATTTCATCCAAAGAACATATTTGATTTTCTTCCATATATTTTTGTATCCCATTTATGATTTCCACAGTAGCATAAGGATTATAAAAATTCGCAGTTCCAACGGCAACTGCAGTTGCCCCTGCCATAATAAACTCTAATGCATCTTCAAAAGTGGAAATACCACCCATTCCTATCACCGGCACATCCACGCTGTTACAAACTTCGTAAACCATACGCAATGCCACTGGCATAATTCCCGAACCGGAATAACCACCTATTTTATTGGCAAGTACTGCCTTGCGTTTACGAATGTCTATTTTCATCCCCCTTAAGGTATTGATTAAAGAAAGGCTGTCTGCCCCTCCTGATACGGCTGCTTTTGCAATTTCCGATATGTCACTAACTTCTGGAGACAGCTTTACAATTAATGGCTGCCGAACATAATGCCGAACAGCTTTTACCACACGCTCAACAATATGAGGATCTGTTCCAAAACTTAATCCGCCCTCTTCAACATTTGGACGGGAAATATTAAGTTCAATTAAGTCAACATCAGAATCCGCAAATTTTTCAGCAACAGAGCAATACTGCGTTAAAGTATGACCGCATATATTCACAATAACCTTTGTATCAAATTGCCTTAAAAAAGGAAGCTCATTACTTATAAAGTGTTCTGCCCCCGGATTTTGAAGTCCTATAGAGTTTAAAATGCCATTTTTTGTTTCAGCAATTCTGGGAACAGGGTTACCTTCCACTCTGTATCAGAAACACCTTTGACAGTAATCGCACCTAAACGGTTTAAATCAATAAACTCACCATATTCGCGTCCAGATCCAAAAGTACCTGATGCTGTCACTACAGGATTCTTCAATACTACACCGGCGATTACAGTTTCCAGTCCGCTATCCATCCCAAACAACCTCCTCTCCTAAAAATACGGGACCATCCTTACATACTCTCATATATTTCCAGTCACTCTCACCTTGCCTTTGGATTTTTATTCCGCAACCAAGACAAGCCCCTATGCCGCAAGCCATACGTTCTTCCATAGAAACTTGAACTGGAATGCCATGATCTTTTGCCCATTCCGACACTGACTTTAACATTGGACGGGGACCACAAGTAAATATCTGACTGACTGAAGGATTCATACTTTTCAGCAATTCTAAAACATTTCCATGAAATCCAACTTTTCCTGAAAGGGTTGATATTCTGACAGGCAAACCTAATTTTTGAAAATCTTCAACCATAAATGGCTCATCAGAATACCCCAGTAAAACCTCTGTTTTTCCTTGAAGCCTTTTTGATAGTTCTAACAGTGGCGGTATTCCTAAACCACCTCCAATTACAAGATTGCCTGCATCGTTATCGGACAGAGTAAATCCATTTCCTAATGGACCGATTATTTGAACGAAATCGTTTTGCCGCAAGTTTGAAAGCATTTTTGTTCCTACACCAACGATTCTGTATATAATGGTCACACCTTCTTCAGAAACGGAAGATACACTGAACGGACGGGCAAGCATATTTTTTTCGTTTGTCGGATAAAGCTGAATAAATTGTCCTGGCTTAACAATACCAGCAATGTCTGCCGCCTCAACTTCCATTTTGAAAATATTCAGAGCAATTTCCTTATTGCTCTTTATTTCCGCTGTGTATATGCCCATTTTTCCTCCTTAGTTGCCAACCCGCAATGCTTCCATCATTTCATAAGCAATACTGATATCTGTAAGTTCTTTAGGCAAGTCAGAACGTCGATGCCACGTTGCTGCTGCAAGCTCTTTGGTATCAATATTAATATCATCTGATCCATCCAATTCAGCTATGTATCCAACTATAATTGAATCTGAAAAGCCCCACGGCTGACTTCCAAAATACTTTAAATTCTTGATATAAACACCTGTTTCTTCAAACACCTCTCTTTTTGCTGCCTCTTCCAAAGTTTCTCCAGTCTCAACAAATCCTGATATAAGCACCCATTGTGGAAGAAACCTATCGGCGTATTTTGTTAAAAGAAGCTTGTCACCATTGACTACAGCAACCATAACTAAAGGTGCAATCCTTGGATAAATTGTGTGTCCACAATTTTGACAAATTAACGCTCTTTGTTTATGTGCCTTAGTAATACTCGAACCACATTTAGCACAATAAACATTATTAGAATACCAATGTTCTAAATGCAAAGCCGTAATTCCTGCAAAATATGCCCATTTAGGGAAAATATCTGATAAATCTGAAACTGGAAAATACTGCAGATGATCTGGCATCGCCGAATTATTATTTTTAGGCTGATACAAATAAACAGACTTATCATCTACAGTAAATAGAAATAAAGCAAGATTGCTTACGGTTTCCATCTCCAAAGTCAAATCTTTAAATGACGGGAGACCTTTTCTTCCATCCGGTTTAACTTTCAAAAGGACTTTCCCGTCACGAAAGGAGAAGAGGCAATCGTCTAATACAGGAACCGAATCGCAAAAAGCATTTTTTAACTAGTAAGGAAATATATCCTGTATCATATTTGTTTCTCCTTTATAGGTGCCGCAGATTCTCACGGTATCTTCGGAGTTCTTTCTCATCTACTGAGTTTATGACCTCATCCAGCCACTTTATCATTTTCTGCTTATCTTTCGGCAGATGTCCCTGTACATTGATACAGTTTGACGCCCCCATTGTTGCAAAATAAGTGTCAATATCCAAATTTTCAATCAGGGTCTTGAGTTCATACAACTTTTCAATTTCTGTTTCTTCCGACCAGTTTCCTTTTTGGATTTCTTCATAAAGTTCAGAGGTCGGATAAATTGTCAGCATAGAAGAAACGATAATCCTCGGATGGAGCTGATTAAATACTTCAGCAGTATTTTTAGCACCAATCTCACCACGATCTGCTCCATAAATTCCTGCAAGATAAAAGAAATTGTAATCCATGCCTACTTCATCCAGTCTTTTGCATTCTGAGATGACTTCCTTAACTCCAAAACCCTTGTGCATGAACGACAGCGATTCTTCATCACCCGCCTCTACCCCAATAGTAATACTGTTATAACCAAGTTCCCTAAGTTCCTTTAACTGTTCCGTGGTTTTCGGTGTGATATCAGTAATTCGTGCAAAGCATCCGATAGACTGATTATTCGGATAATATTTCTTTACCAGCCCTGCCAAAGTCTTCAGTTTATCAAAACTGAGCACAAACGGATTTGCACCTGTAAAGAAAACTCTCTTTTCGTTTGGGTAATATCGGCTGCTCTCCTTTAAATCTGCTTCCACCTCTGACAGAGGTGACATACGGAATTTGAAAGGTACATCTTCATAAAGAGTGCAGAATTTGCATTTATGATGAGTGCATCCTGCTGTTAACTGTACCAGTGCGCTGTAGGCCTCATAAGGTGGTCTCCAAATAGTTCCTGTGTAATGCATAAATCATTTCTCCTTTCGTTATGCCTGTTGTTTGATTGAGTTACGAAGTAATGTAACCTTATTTGTTTGTTCCCAGGGAAGCTGTAACTCACTTCTCCCAAAATGCCCATATGCAGCTGTCTGCTTATAAATAGGCTGTCTCAAATTCAATTCTTCGATAATCGAAGATGGACGCAAATCAAAATTCTCCTATATCAGACTTAAAATTTGTTCATCTGAAACTGTTCCCGTGCCAAATGTATCTATTGAAACAGATACAGGATTTGCAACGCCAATAGCATATGCAATCTGAATTTCACATCTATGGGCAAGACCTGCTGCCACAATATTTTTTGCCACATATCTTGCGGCGTAGGCGGCACTCCTGTCTACCTTTGTTGGATCTTTCCCTGAAAAGGCACCTCCACCATGCCTTGAGAATCCACCGTAAGTATCAACAATAATCTTTCTTCCCGTAAGACCTGTATCTCCCTGCAGACCCCCTATTACAAACCGTCCCGTAGGATTAATCAAATATTTTATGTTCTCATCAATAAGGTTTTTAGGTATTACTTCCCCAATAATCTTATCAATTATATCCTTTCTAATGGTGTCCTGTCTGGCTTCTGCAAGATGCTGTGTGGAGATTACAACGGTATCAATACGTTTTGGTCGTTCACCTTCATATTCAACTGTTACCTGTGCCTTTCCATCAGGTCCCAAATATGGAATGGTTCCATCTTTTCTTGACTGGGCAAGTTTTCTGGTCAATTTGTGAGCCAGATATATTGGCAATGGTATTAATTCATCTGTTTCAGATGTAGCATACCCGAATACCATCCCCTGATCTCCTGCTCCAAGTTCCTGACTTTCGCTGCCTCTGACTTCCAATGCCTTTGTTACCCCTTGGGCAATATCCGGTGATTGGCCATGAATTGAACTGATAATTGCAACATTGTCTGCATCAAACCCAAACCGATTGCCAGCGTATCCAATTTCACGGATGGTATCACGGGCTATTTTCTCTACGTCGATTCCTTCTAAACCTCCATTAGAAACCTCACCCATAATAAAAATCATACCTGTTGAGGCAAAAACCTCGCAAGCCACTCGTGTGTCGGGCTTTTTTTGAAGGATTGCATCCAAAACTGCATCAGCTATCCGATCACACATTTTATCAGGATGTCCTTCTGTTACTGATTCTGAAGTAAATAATTTTCTCATAAATTGTTCCTCCTTGTTATATTGATTGAGTGCAAACTGTCACTGCTGTTTTCGCAGATTTGAACGGTAAGCGTATTCTCCGAAAACAGGTTTTTGCCTTCATACAGTCTGTATTTTAATTCGATACCCAGACCGTTTTCATTTTCGGATAAGGCATACAGATCTGTTTTAATGTCAAAATCAAATTTGCCAAAAGAAGTTACATATTCTGCTTTTGTCCTGTGTTCCGGATTAAACAATAATCGTCCTGACAAAGAACCGCTCCTGTTTACCTGTAACTCGGATTCTGAAATTATGAGTATATTATCTGTAGCTGTTCCATTTGAATCCAGTTCACAGTATGACACTTTATGCAAACCATTTTAAAAATCATATTGTCCGTTTGCTCTTGTAGAAACAGTTTCAGACCCATCTCCAAAATTCTGAATGCCAAGAACAAAAATCCGAATATTTCGCTTCATCTCTATCACCTCTGTTTATTTCCGATTTTTGATCTGATTTTTAATCCTTCGGCGTCACTTCATTAACAAGCTCTCTACCCTGCAAGAAATCATCAAAATTCTGTAAAGTAACATCCGCAATGTTATGAAGCGCTTCCTCGGTTAAAAATCCTTGATGAGAAGTAATAATTACATTGGGACGACTTACCAGGAGAGAAATAACCTCATCAGTAACAATCTTATCTGAATTGTCTTCAAAGAAAAGACTGCTTTCTTCTTCATAAACATCCAATGCTGCTCCCCCTATACGTTTATCGTTAAGTGCAGATAACAGAGCCTCACTGTCAATTAATTGTCCACGTGATGTATTTACAATGAGTGCGCTTTTCTTCATTAATGCGATAGCATCTTCATCAATAATATAGCGTGTTTCATGGGTTAATGGGCAGTGCAAAGAGATTATATCTGACCTTTTGAACAATTCGTCTTTGGAAACATATTCAATATCACTGATTTCCACTGGATACGGATCATTTGCGATTACTTTCATCCCAAAGCCTTTACAAATATCTATGAAAACACGTCCGATTTTGCCTGTGCCGATAATTCCCGCTGTTTTCCCATGCAAGTCAAATCCGGTAAGCCCTACCAAACTGAAATTAAAATCACGGGTTCTGCAAATAGCTCTTGGTATTTTATGGTTAAGTGCCAAAAGCAGCCCCATTGCGTGTTCAGCAACAGCATACGGAGAATATGCCGGAACCCTCAATATTTTAAGTTTTCCTTTAGCTGCCGAAAGAGCGATATTGTTGAATCCCGCACAACGCATCAACAAAACTTTAACGCCCAATTCATACAACTTGTCAATGGTTTGTGCATTGATTACATCGTTTACAAACGCGCAAACTGCAGTACATCCCTCTGCCAACTTCGCATTTTCAGGGCATAATCTGCTTTCGTAATAACGAATATCGTACTTCGTGTTGGCTTTGTCAAACCATACTTTGTCGTAAAGCTTAGCATCAAAAAAAGCAATTCTTTCCATAACAAATTCTCCTAATCTAAAAGTCTTTATCAAACAACTCGTATTTCGCCAAAGAAACACCGTGTGCTTTTTTATCAAGAAAATCACATGAATTTTTCGATTTCCCTTTGACTAATCTAAGTATAGCATTGTACATTCTAAAATTCAAGTACTGTCTTTTTATGTATATAGTATCATTTTTGATACTATGTACTTTTTCTTTATGTACTTGATTTTTTTGCTTTAATGTTGTATAATTGAATTAAGGAGGTATATATAATGGCCAATAATAAATTTCGATCAGCAGACGCTTTTTCACGCTGTGTTCCAATGAGCAGTCTGCAAGCAGTACTTAGCGGCAAATGGAAAATTTTAATTCTTTGGTATATCGCTTTCTATAAAGTACAGCGGTTTGGAGAATTGCAGCGCCGTTTAGATGGAATCACACAATCTACCCTTACTAAACAGTTACGGGAATTGGAGGTTGATGGGTTTATTCATAGGGAAATCTATAAAGAAGTTCCGCCAAAGGTTGAATACACTTTGACAGAACTTGGTAAGAGTTTTATTCCTGTTTTGAATCAAATGATGGCATGGAGCGAATCTCACTTATGCCCAGCCGACTATGTCAACCCGTATGCTGATAAAATGCCAGAGCCATAATGTGCAAGAAAAAGTTATTAATTTATCCATGAACAGCATTTGCTTTTCAATGAAGGTTGATGATCATGCTATTCTAATTGTTGCGGCAGGGGATGCCCAAATTGATAATTCAAAGTATAAGTCTCAATATGTCTCCAGTTTCTTGTAAGATATCTTCATTTTCCAAAAACACACCTATAACCAAAAGAACAGGCAGAGGAATACGCACCCTTGCCTGTTCTTTTCATCACAATATTTTGCAAACATCAATCCATTTCTTAAAACCGGAATATTCTTCTAATTCATCTATTGAAAGCTCTATCGCACTATTGGAACTGCCACACGCAGGAAATACAGTATGAAAGCGTTTCAGCGATACGTCTAAATAAACTTCTACATCTTCATTTACAGCAAAGGGGCAGATTCCTCCAACAGCGTGTCCAATCAAAGGCTCGGCTTCATCGAAAGACAACATTTTTGCTTTTGTCCCAAACTGAGATTTATATTTTGCATTATCAATCTTAGCATCACCCGCAGCAACAATCAATATTACCTTTTCTCCTATGTGAAATGACAGCGTTTTTGCAATACGACTTTCTTCACAATGTAAAGCCTTGGCAGCAAGAGGTACGGTCGCACTTGAAATTTCAAATTCCTGTATTCTTTCGTCAATTCCCTTTGTTTTGAAATATGCTCTTACTTTTTCAATAGACATATGATTTCCTCCAATTTATAAACTGCTCCATAATAACAAATTATCTGTAAAAGCAGCCTTTATTTTTTTGTTATCTTTCAACCAAGACAGATAAGAGCGGACGGTACTTCCCACCAAAACATACTGCTCAAAATTCATTGTTAATCCATAGTTGGAAAACAGTCTTTGCAGAATATTTTCAAAGCAAATTGG
>CATJCJ010000513.1 GCA_949738935.1 uncultured Eubacteriales bacterium
CGCCATTTTAAGTGAATATAACTATCCACAGGCCGCAATCGGCGTTTGCGCACTGGCCAGCGGTTTTGAATATCCGGCCGGACGGCTGACTGTGATTACGGAAAAAGAATTGCTTGGTCAGGCCGCCAAAACCAAGCGCCAGACACGCAACAATAAGGAAACGGATATCAGCACATTTGTAGAGTTGAAGCCCGGCGACTATATTGTTCACACCAACCATGGCGTCGGCCTTTTTACAGGCATTGAAAGAGTAACCGCCGACGGAGTTACCGCCGACTATTTGAAAATTGAATATGCCGCCGGAGATAAGCTTTTTATCCCGGCTGAACAAATGCATCTGGTGCAAAAATATATCGGCAGCAATGCCACAGCACCCAAGCTTGACCGTCTTGGCAGCAACCGCTGGGAGCGTGTTAAAGCCAAGGTTAAAGCATCTGTACAGGATATGGCGGAGGAGCTTTTGCAGCTTTACGCGCAGCGCCAAAAGGCACAGGGCTATGCCTTTTCTCCAGACACCACCTGGCAACGTGAGTTTGAGGACGAGTTTGAATATGAAGAAACCCCCGGTCAGCTACAAGCCCTGACGGAGATTAAACGCGATATGGAAAGCAGCCGACCCATGGACCGCCTGCTCTGCGGTGATGTGGGCTACGGCAAAACGGAATTGGCCATGCGCGCCGCTTTTAAGGCATTGCAGGACGGTAAACAGGTGGCGTTGCTGGCACCGACCACACTGCTGGCAGAACAGCATTTTAACACTTTCAGCCAGCGTTTTGCCAATTATCCGGTCAAAATCGGACTGTTAAGCCGCTTTGTCAACGCAAAAAAACAAAAGGAAACCATGGCCGCGGCCGCAGCTGGCGGACTGGAAATTCTAATCGGCACCCACCGTTTGCTTTCCAAAGATATCAAATTTGCCGACCTCGGCCTGCTGATTGTTGATGAAGAACAGCGTTTCGGCGTAGCGCACAAAGAGCGTATCAAACAAATGCGCGGTAATATTGACGTGCTGACACTCTCCGCTACTCCTATCCCACGCACCCTGCATATGTCGCTGGTTGGTATGCGTGATATGAGTGTTATCAACACACCGCCCAAGGAACGCTTACCGGTACAAACTTTTGTTACAGAACACCACCCCCGGCTGCTGAAAAACGCCATTGAGCGCGAACTGGCGCGTCAGGGACAGGTTTATTATATTTTCAACAGCGTACGCAATATTGAAGAAAAAAAGACCAAACTGCAACAGCTGGTGCCACAGGCTAAAATTCTTATGGCACACGGTCAAATGACAGAAACCCAGCTAAACCCGGTAATGACGGATTTTCTGGCCGGAGATGGCGATATTTTACTCTGTACCACCATTGCTGAGGCCGGTTTGGATATTCCCAACGTCAACACGCTGATTGTAGAAAATGCGGAAAACTTTGGTCTGGCTCAACTTTATCAGCTGCGCGGCCGCGTGGGACGCTCCAAGCGGCAGGCATTCGCTTATTTTACCTATCGGCCGGACAAGACGCTGGCGGACGATGCGCGCAAACGTCTGGCAGCTATCCGTGACTTTACGCAGCTGGGTGCCGGCTTTAAAATTGCCATGCGTGATTTGGAAATCCGCGGCGCCGGCAATTTGCTGGGCCCGGAACAGCACGGCCATATTGCAGCC
>CATJCJ010000514.1 GCA_949738935.1 uncultured Eubacteriales bacterium
GCTCTTGAAGCGTTAAAAACCTTGAGGTTTCACCTCAAACTCCACAAACTTTTTGAAAAAAGTTTGACAAAAACTTTTGCGCGAAACTACGTTTCGCTGAATTTCACCGCAATTTCTCGTCTAACTCACGTTATATTATGGCTATTTTGAAATCATTATGGGAGGAGGATTTTTTATGAGCGGTATTGAAAAAACTGATGTGAAAAAAAATCTTGCTGAAAATAAAGTCGCTCCTATTAAACAAAATATCTCAAAACTTGAAAGGGTTTTTAAAATGAGCGACGGTGAGACTATCGCTATGGCTATCAGAGATTTATTGATAAGGGATAAAAATGATGGAATTGATTAAAAACAAAGAGTATTTGGTTCGGATTTTTGATGTTAATGAAAATGGGTTCGGTGTTGGTAAAATTGATGATTTTATTGTATTCGTTGATGGCGCAATCTATGATGAAACTGTTCTTATTAAACTTGTTAAAGTTAAAAAATCTTTTGGGTATGGAAAACTCTTAAAAATTGTTCGGACGTCTCCAGTGCGCACGGAGCCTGTATGCGATGTCTTTAAGCGCTGCGGCGGCTGCTGTTTTCAGCATATTGACTATTCCGCTCAGCTAAAACTTAAATCTAAATTTGTTAAAGATGCTCTTGAAAGAATTGGAGGATTTCGCGATATTCAAGTTTTGAATACTATTGGTATGGAGAATCCTTATAATTATAGAAATAAAGCTCAATTTCCTGTTGGAGTTTTTGACGGGAAGTTGGCATTTGGGTTCTATCAGCCTCGAAGTCATAATATTGTTAATGTGTCAAATTGTGTTATTCAAAACACTGTTAATGAAAAAATTATTTCTGTTTTTAAAGATTTTATGACTCGATTTAATATTAAACCTTATGATGAGAAAAATCATTCGGGGATTGTTCGCCATATCGTTACAAGGGTTGGTTCTGTTACGGGAGAGGTTATGGTATGTGTTGTTATAAACGGAAAAAAGCTGCCCCATACTGACGCTCTTGTTGAAAGTCTCAGAGAAATATCTCGGATTTCTACTATTGTTATTAATTATAACTCAGTGAGAACAAACGCTGTATTGGGAAGTGATATTTCTATAATTTATGGAAAGGGCTTTATTTATGATTATATCGGGGAGTTTAAATTTGAAATCTCCCCGCTTTCTTTTTTTCAGGTAAATTCAGTTCAGACATGTGTTCTTTATCAAATCGCTCTCGATTTTGCCGGACTTCGTGGAGATGAGACCGTTATTGACGCTTACTGCGGTATCGGGACTATATCTCTGTTTTTGTCTAAAAAGGCTAAGTTTGTTTTTGGCGTAGAAATTGTTCCGCAGGCTGTTGAGAACGCTGTTAAAAACGCTCGGATTAATAATGTATCTAATATAAGGTTTATTCTTGGAAAGTCGGAAGAGGTTATTCCTGTCTTATGTGAAAGTCAGGGAGTTATTCCTGATGTGTTAGTTCTTGACCCGCCAAGAAAAGGCTGTGATATTAAACTTATTGAGATGATTTTGGAGGTTCTTCCCCCGAAAATTGTATATGTCTCTTGTAATCCATCTACTCTCGCAAGAGATTTGAGGCTGATGAGCGAGAATTATAATATTAGTAAAGTTCAGCCTGTTGATATGTTTTGTTTTACCGGTCATGTGGAAACGGTGGTGCTTTTGACAAAGTACAGAAAATAATTCTCATAAAGTACGCGGGAAATATGTTTGGATTATTTTCGCTGAGGAGGAGTGTTCTTTATCTGGCCCCTATGTTTTTTATCACGTTTTTTTGATTTTAACAATAAAATATCTAGACAAATTTGTAAAAGGGTGATATAATATAAATATAATTTGGTTTGGCCCCATTCATTTTGGGCAATGTGCACAAAATTTAGAGAGAGAGGCTTTGACCATATTTAACTTTTGACTTATATAATTTTTAAGGAGGTAGAAATATGAGAACTAAATTAATCTCGATGCTTTTGGCGTTATGTATGGTTTTCTCTGTTATGTCCTCAAATGTTTTCGCGGAAGGCGGACTTATTACATATGCTGAGGGCGTTGTTACGGTTGATACCGGAGATACGTCTGTTAACAAAGGCGTATTGATTGCGGCAACTCACGCTGAAGATAATACGATAAAAAGCATAGAGAAAACAGAACTCAACTTTACGGACGGAAAGGCAACCGTTGAGAAAAATGTTGATGGCGGAACTACTCTTATGGTTTGGAACAGTGTTCAACAAATGATTCCTCTTTTGAACTCTTATTTTAAACCAAGAGATGAGGTTTGGACGACTAATGACGCTGAGTTAAATAAAATAGTTTACGCAGCCGGTGATAAAGCGGCTTTTGGACCTTATAATGGTTTGAGAGGATATGGAAACTGGACAAATAAAACCGGTCAGGGTACAGCTAAATATACTCACACAGATGGAAAAGCATATACGTTTACTAATAACTGGAACGCCGGAAGCGGCGGTACAGCTAGAAGAGCTTTTATATTTACACCAAAACAATCTTGTATTGTAACTGTTCCTTATAAGGCTCAAGCCGGCAGACCACTTTTTATTTATCAGGGAAATAATCTTCTCGCTAGCGGAGAAGAGGGATTGGATAAATCCGGAAACGCCGCTACCCTTGTCGCTGATATAGATGACCCCACAGCGGGAGATGTTATCATTTATGGCGGTTCAAGTGACAAACAAATATTTGGTATATTCGCTGATTATTATGACCCAAATGTTATAGTTTACAGAAAAGTTTCAGGAAATATAAACTACGCCGGCTCAGGTGACACATCAAAAGCTAAAATAATCTTTACGGACACAAAAGACGCTACAAGATATGAGGTTGCTTTAAAAGCCGGAGCTTATTCAACGGAGCTTCGTCAAAACAGAAATTATAAAATTTCTATTGAGGAAGATGGAAAAGTAAGCGAGAAGCTTGCTACAACTCTTGACACAAACAGTTTGTCTCTCGCTAAGATGGATAAAACTTTTAACATTGATGTCGTTGATATAGCTCTTACAAAGGTAACAGGAGATGTTGTTGTTCACGATATCTATAATGACGGAACAACCGTTGATTTGAGCAAAGTTAAATTGACATTTAAGGCTAAAGACGACCCAGCATATACTTATGAAACAAGTATTAAAAACAACAAAATTGATGTAGAAATGATGCCTAATCATGAGTATGAGGTTACCGCAACTGATGGGGCTATTGACATACTTAAAGATTATACTATGTCAAAACTTTCAGGAAGCTATCTTATGGCAGCGGGCGATACAGCACCGTTTAAAAATATTTTGTTTACAGAAAACGCGAAACCTATCGCCTTTAAATCAGAGGTAAAAGTTGGAGCTGATAAGGAATACAAAAAAGTCGGCGACGCTATTACGGCTATTAAGGCTATGACGGGCAGACCGGTCGGAGAAAAAGGAAGAGTTTCTGTTTTGATTGACCCGGGAACATATGTTGAGCAGGTAATTGTTGATTCTCCTTATATCACACTTAAGGCGGCAGACCCAAGCAACAGACACAGACCTACAATAACATTCTATTATGGAATAGGATACTTGTATTATTCAGCAGACGGAGGTTATTACAGCGAGGACAGAGCTGTTCAAAAAACAGCTGTTAACACTGTAACAAGATGGGGTTCTGTTTGTAGAGTAACAGGACAAAACTTTATAGCTGAGGATATTATATTTGAGAACTCTTTTAGCTGTAGAATTACTCCTGAGGAAATCGCTGATAATGTTACATCGGCACCGGCTGGATGGTATGGTGATGTTTCCGGCAAACCGGACAGAACAGTAGAAGGATATGACCCGAAAACAAAGAACGCTGTTGAGAGAGCGGCGGCTTTCGCGGGTGACGGAAATAATTGGGAATTGTATAACTGTGACTTTATATCATCACAGGATACATTCTATACAGGATATAATGGATATGTGAAAAACTGCTATATTGAGGGCGGCACGGATTATATTTTCGGAGGAAACTCTGTATTATTTGAGGATTGTACTCTCGCTTGGCATGGATATTCCGACCAAGAGACAGGAGGATATATAACGGCTTGTAAATCCTCTGATAAACCTGTAGCAGGAATCCCTAACTTAAACGCAAATGGATATTTATTTAAAAATTGTACAGTAGCGAACTCAAAATATTATCCTAATAATAAATTCGCCGCAGGCGACTGGGGAAGAAACTGGGGCGGAGCTAATTGTCAGGTGGTTTTACAAGGTATAACTATCGCGGACGGAGCTAAAGTTCCGGGTACTTGGACCAAAATGGGCGGTGAGCTGAAAGATTCTATAATTTTTGTTGATGATGTTAAAAAAGCAGACGGAACTAAAATTGATGTAAGCTCAACAAAATTTAATCCTAACGGAACTATGGCAAGCAAAAATTATACTCCAATGAAGCCTACTGACTATTTTGGAAATTGGATTCCTAAACATTATGACGGAGAAATACCTGCCATTACCGAAATTAACACAACTTGGAATTTTGGTAAAGGAAACGGGGCGCCGAGTTACGCCATAGAGACTGATAAAGTGACAGGCATAAGTCAGAGTCTTGAAATTGTTGGAAACTCAAACACACCTGAAGATGTGATTTTGAAGGTTGATACTGGGGCAAACGGAAAGTTTAATAACGCAAACAGAACTGATGAATGGTGTCAGGTGAATGTTGGAACTAAGTTTATAGTTCCTGTTAAGAAAGGTTCTGTTATTACATTTAATGTTTATGACAAAGCAGGAAAGTTAAAAATAGGTGATGAGGAAATTGACCCAACTCAACCTTATACCGTTAAAACAGACGTGACTTCTGTTACAATAGAAGCAATCGCGACAACAGATGTATCGAAAGGTGTTCAGTATATAGCATCTATAACAGTAAAAACACCTCTTGGTGGAGATGAGCCTGGTGTGGAAACAACCACAGCTTCGGAAAATACTACCGGGGGGGGCAGTGAAGATACTACTTCAAGTAATGAACCTACTACTGAGTCTACTGTTAATTTGGCTGCGGATTTTACATGGATAGGTTCAAAAGAGATATTGACGGCAGAAGAGATTGCAAACAAGTCAGAGGTTTCATTTGGCTTGACCGCTGAGGGAAATCGTGTTGGTGTTGATGACGCAAGCGCGGCTTGGACATTTACAGGATTTAAGTATCATAGTGATGAGCATGGATTAAACCCTGGAACGATTACTGTTAAAGTTCCCGGGTCGGTGAAAATTAAGTATGGTACTTGCGCATGGGGCTCGGACGTTACAGTTAAAAACGGAGAAACCACAGTCACAACAAAAAATTCAAATAATGGAACATGTTATCATAATGATAGAGATAATAATGTTATAGTTATGTATTATAAGGGTGACGCAACTACCTTGACTATCAGCGGGGGAGGATATACACCTTATGTGGCTGTAGAGTCGGTTAATGAGGCGGATATTCCGAAAAATTATACTGTAACATTTGATAAGGGCAGTGAAGAGGGATTGGAAGGAGACGCACCGGCTAAGATTGAGGTAGAGGCAGAAAGTCCTTTTACAATTCCTTTGAACAAAACTCTTTATGTTGAGGGTAAAACTCTTACAGGCTGGCAATGGACAAAAGACGGAGAAACAACTCCTACAGTCTATAAACCGGGTGATACAGTTTCTGATGTCTCAAAGGATATAACATTGACACCTGTATTTACGGCAAATCCTCAAAGTCTTGTTTCTACCGCAGAGGTGAGCGTTGTTTTTGATTTCCAAAGAAAGAATGGAGCGCCTACACTCGCTTATGGTGATAATAGCACGGGAATTTATGTATCTCAGGCAACAGTAGGCGAAAATAAAATTGATGTTAAGATGAATACATCAGGTAAGGTCGCTAATGCTAATTGGACTGATTGGGTACAGTTAGGAAAGAGTTTAACAGTTCCTGTTGTTAATGGTTCTGTCGTTTCAATAGATGACGCGTATAATAAAACTAATGATTGGGGAACAATAAACGGAACAACAGTGAATAATGCTGGCAAAAGTGTTACAATCAATGACGCTACGGCTAAAACGGCTGAAATTGTTATTGGTGGTGGGACTTATTATAGAACATTTACAGTGACTTATCCTAGCGGAACAAATTTCGTAGATGTTAAAATACCGGCTTCAACTACTCCAACTGAGTAATTATTATAAATTTTTAATTTAATTATTAGAAATCCCTTAACGCAAGTGATTGTGTTAAGGGATTTTTTTAGATTTTTGGAAATGAAATAAAAAAAACACTCCCGAATGGAAGTGTTTTGATGCGGATAGTGGGAGTTGAACCCACACTCCTAGGAACAAGATTCTAAGTCTTGCGCGTCTGCCAATTCCGCCATATCCGCATATCTATTATATTTTATCATAAATTTTGAATATGTCAAGGGGTTTTTTACATGAAAATCAATTTTCGTTCGGCGAAGCCGATTTAAAGTTTTTTGCCAAGCTTTTTTCAAAAAAGCTTGCGGGTTCGGGCAGCGCCCGATAGTCTTTTTTAATAAAAAACATTACAGTATTTTAAAATTTTCTAAAAATTGATTTACGTGGTTAAAAAAATGTAATTATTTACAATATCTTTATGTTGTGGTATAATATTAAAAATAGATTGAAAACGTATTATATTATGTTTGGAGGGTTCGCTTATGAATTTGGAATTTGAGAATGAGTATGGAGTTGTTTCTATAAAAAAAGATATTGTCGCTTATATCGCGGGAGTTGCTGTTAATGAATGTGAAAATGTTGTTGGGCTTGTTGAAAAAAATGTTAAGGATGGATTTGTTAAACTTTTGAGGGCTGATAAGCTCTCTAAAGGAGTTAAAATAAAAATTGAGGAAGATATTCTTGATATTGATGTTCATATTGTTGTTAATTATGGTGTTAAAATTACAGAAGTCGCTAACTTTATAATCGGCAGGGTTAAATATAGAGTTGAGGAATTTACCGGAATTGTTGTTAATAAGGTTAATGTGTTTGTTGAGGGTGTCCATGTTGCTTGTTAGAATATATCTGAAAATAAAATATATCTAAAAAGTCTCGAAAAATAAAACAAAATTGAAGAGGGTTTATTTTATTTTTAGTAATTTTTGGATACACTTTGAGATTGTTTTTTTTTGAAAGGTTGAGAATTGATGAGGCTGGAAGATTCAGTCAATGTTGTAAAAAAGGTTGGGGCGGAAAGAACTAAAAAATTTAATAAACTTGGTATTTTTACGGTTCTTGATTTGATTGAGCATTTTCCCAGAGATTATAATGACAGAAGTAGTTTTCGTAAAACAGATGAAATTGTTTTGAATGAGGAAAATTGTGTTAAGGGAGTTGTTTCTTGTAAACCTGAGTTGTTCTCAAAAGGAAAATTTCAAATTGTAAAAGCTAAAATAAACGATAATAATGGTTCATTTGAGGCCGTTTGGTTTAATCAGCCTTATTTGAGAAACAGTCTTAAAGTCGGCGGAGAATATATTTTTACCGGAAAAGCTGTTTTGAGATATAATACTATTCAGATTGAGTCTCCTGATTTTGAGGCTTGGGGAGATAAAGAACTTTTGTCAACAGGAAGAATTGTTCCCGTTTATTCATCAACTTCCGGACTTTCTCAGAAAGTCTTTAGAAGTATTATTAAAAGTGTTCTTGAAAGTGTTTCAAGTGAGATTGAGGAATTTATTCCTGAAAAGATTAGAAAAAAGTATGGTCTTTGTGAAAGAAAATTCGCTGTCTTTAATATACATTTTCCTGAAAGTGACGAGAGTTTTTTCGCGGCTAGAAAAAGACTTGTTTTTGAGGAATTGTTTTTGCTTCAAACTAAACTTTTGCAGGTTAAGGGGTTTATGAAAAAGAAAGAGTGCGGGGCTTGCGTTGAGAATTTTGATGTTCTTCCTATAAAGAATTCTCTGCCATTTATGCTTACGGATGCTCAGGAAAATGTTCTTATGGAAATTTTATCTGATTTTAAATGTAATTTCGCTATGAACAGACTTGTTCAGGGAGATGTTGGTTCGGGAAAGACCGCTGTCGCTATGATAGCGGCTTATGTTATGGCAAATAATGGTTTTCAGACAGTTGTTATGGCTCCTACAGATGTTTTGGCCGGACAACATTTTGAGTCTTTCTCAAAAATTTTCGTGAAACTTGGTATGAAGTGTGTATTGCTTTCGGGAGGGCTTAAAAAAAGTGAGAAAAGACGAGCGTATGAGTCTATTGAACTTGGAAACGCTGATATTATTATTGGAACTCATGCCGTTATTCAAGACGCTGTTAAATATAATAATCTTGGACTTGTTATTACTGATGAACAACATAGGTTTGGCGTCAGACAAAGAGAAGCTTTGGCTAAAAAAGGAGATAATCCTCATGTTATGGTTATGACCGCTACACCTATTCCTAGAACTCTCGCTCTTATTTTGTATGGTGATTTGGATATTTCCGTTATTGATAAATTGCCTCCCGGCAGACAAAAGATAGATACTCTTTTTGTTGATTCCTCTTATTATGAGAGAATTTTTTGTTTTATAGGAAAAGAAATTGATAAGGGAAGACAAATCTATATTATTTGCCCTACTATTGAGGAGACTGAAAAAGGTGACCTTAAAGCTGTTGAAAAATATACTGAAAAATTAAAAGAGGATGTTTTTCCTAATTATCGTGTGGAATGCGTTCACGGAAAGTTTAAAACTGATTATAAAAATTATATTATGGAAGAATTTGCTTTGGGGAATATTGATATTCTTGTTTCTACCACTGTTATTGAGGTTGGAATAAATGTTCCCAACGCTTCGGTTATGCTTGTTGAAAACGCTGAGAGATTTGGACTCGCTCAGCTTCACCAGCTTAGAGGACGAGTTGGGAGAGGAAGTGAAAAATCATATTGTATTTTGGTGAGCGATTCTAAAAATAAGGTCGCGAGAGAACGTATGAAGATTATGACAAAGTCCGCAGATGGTTTTGTTATTTCTGAGAAAGACCTTAATCTGAGAGGTCCGGGTGATTTTTTTGGAACAAGGCAGCATGGGGTTCCTGAACTTAAAATAGCTAATCTTTATAAGGATATTGATGTTTTAAGGATTGTTCAAAAAGCTTCGGCGGAGTTGTACGCTGATGACCCCTTTCTTCAAAAAGATGAGAATAAAAAATTGGCCCAAGAGATAGAAAGATTTTTTAATCGACAAAGTGAATAGTGTTATTTGTTTTTATGGCAATCCAAATTAAAAATAAACAAATTAAATTTTTTTTAAAAAGCATTTGCCAGTTTATAGAATATATTGTATAATAATAAGAAACGTTGTTCTATATAATAACGGACGTTTTTGTGATAATTATTTTTTATGAGGAAGTTTTTTGTATGCGAGTTATTTCAGGATGCGCGAGAGGACTTAGGCTTAAAAGCCCTTTGGGATTGGATACGAGACCTACTATTGACCGTATTAAGGAATCTTTATTTAATATAATCGCTAATGATTTGTGTGATATAGATTTTCTTGATTTATACAGCGGTTCAGGAAGTATTGGTATTGAGGCTTTGTCAAGGGGCGCTAAAAAATCGGTTTTTGTTGATTTTTCAGAAGAAAGCGTTGGCGTTATTAATGAGAATTTGAGATTTACTCGTCTTATTGAAAAGGCGGAAGTTTTAAAATCAGAGGTTTCTGACGCTGTTTTTAGGTTTGGCAGGGAAAAAAGAAAATTTGATATTATTTTTATGGACCCTCCTTATAAAAAAGGCTTGGTTGAGGTGACTTTGAAGGCTGTTTTTGACGCTGATATCTTAGCTGAGAATGGTTTTATTATCGCTGAGCAGGCGGCAAGGGAAAATGATATTTTGGCGGATGGATTTAATGTTTTTAGAATAAAAAATTATAACAAAATTAAAATGACTTTTATTGAGAGACTTTGATTATGGACAACACTAGAGCGTATCTTAAAACTAAAATATACACAAAAAATTATAAAAAATGAAACGAAATTGAACCGTTTTCGTTTATTTTTTAATAATTTTTTGGATATTTTGTATATATAACTGATAGTTTATGATAGTTTTCAGATGCGCTCTAGATGATAATTTTATTAATATTTTTCGTGAATACAATTTGGGGGATTTGAGTAATGAATAAAGCAGTTTATCCGGGTAGCTTTGACCCGACAACAAACGGACATCTTGATATTATTAAAAGAGCGGCTTCTTTTGTCGATGAGCTTGTTGTCGGTGTCTTGGAAAACCCGTCTAAAAATCCTCTTTTCTCTACTGATGAAAGAGTTGAACATATTAAAATGCTTACAAAAGATTTAAATAATGTTTCGGTTTTGCCTTTTTTTGGTCTTTTGAGCGATTTTGTTAAATCTGTTGACGCTAAAATGGTTATTAGAGGACTTAGGACTGTTACGGATTTTGAGTATGAAATTCAGATGGCTCTTACAAACAGAAGCTTAAACGAGAATTTGGAAACTTTGTTTATTCCTACAAGCGCAAAGTTTTTATATTTGAGTTCAAGTATTGTTAAGGAGATTGCGATGTTCGGCGGTGATATTTCGGGAATGGTTCCCGAAATACTTAAAGGTATTATTATTGATAAGTTTAGAAAATAATGATTTAAGGAAATATTATAATTGTTTATAGTAAACAACAAAAATATTTGTCATTTACTATATTGATTGTTACAGCAGTCTGACTTATAGTCAATCAACTTAAAAAATGAAAAAGTTCGGCGGTCAAAAATTATTTTCAGGTTGATTGACTATAAAAATAAACAAGTTCGCCGACTAAAAATTGTTTTTTAATTGAATTGCTGTAAGAATGTGCCTGAAAACTAAAATATGCGCGAAAAATTATAAAAAATGAAATTATTTTCGTTTGTTTTTTTCATGATTTTTTGGATATTCGGGTTTTAAGATATGCTTTAGGTTTTATCAAAGCTTTGTTATTTTATTTTATTGTTTTGCCGCGGGTAATTTAGGAGGTTTTTTATGAATTCTATATTTGATTTGCTTGATGACCTTGAAGACCTTTTGGACAAAAGTGCCTCAAGACCTTTCACAAAAAAAATTTCTATTGATAAGGATGAAATATTTGATATAATTGGCGATATTAGGCTGAGCTTGCCGGGGGAAATTAAACAGGCGCAGAGAATCGCTGATAACTGTGATAAAATTATAAATGACGCTAATAATAAGGCACAAAGTATTATTAAGGACGCTGAGGAAAAAAGAGAAAGACTTATTAGTGACCATGAGATTTCTAAAAAGGCCAGAGAAGAAGCTGCCGTTATTACAAGTGAGGCTAAGGATACAGCCAGAGAAATGCGTATCGCGGCTGTTGAGTATGCTGACAATCTTTTGGCTCAGACTGAACAAACAATCAGAGCCGCTCTTGATGAGTTTTTGAGAATTTCAAGGGGGACTGAGGATTTTCTTGGTAAAGAAATTGACCTTGTATACAATAATAGGCAAGAGCTTAGAGGAACAGGAAACTAGAAAAAGTTGTTTTTTAAATTATTATTTTGACATTTTTTGTTTTTTTCAGCAATAGACTTAGGATTATGAGATACTGATTCTTGGGGTTTTAAAGCCTGTCTGAAAATTAGAACCTGTCTAAAATCTAAAAAAAGCCTGTTAAAATCTCATTTTTTTGGATTTTTTAATAGTTTTTAGACAGGCTCTTAGGTTATTAAACAGGTCTATTAAAATATTTTGTTTTTAGGCAGGCTTTTTTAGGGTTTGGGATGGATTCTTATTTGTTAATCCTCCGCTTTTTTTATTTTTGAGACGTCTTCTTCTGTTGGTGTGATATAGGCGGTTTTATTGGTTTCATAAATTACCATTCCTGGTTTGGCGCCGGAAGGCTTTTTTACAAATTTTTTTCGCGTATAATCTACAGGGACAAGGGCTGAGTTTTTTCCTTTGCTGTAAAACGCCGCTAATAACGCCGCCTCGTTTAATGTTGTGTCGGGGATTTCTTTTCCCTCGCTTACAACTATTACGTGAGAACCGGGAATTTGTTTTGTGTGAAGCCATATATCATTGTTTTTTGCCAGTTTTAATGTTAATGTGTCGTTTTGATGGTTGTTTTTTCCTACGTAAATATTAAAACCGTCTGACGAAATATAGTGAAGAGGTTTTGATTTTATAGGCTTTGTTTTGCCTTTTGATTTTTTTAACTTTTTTATAAATCCTTGTTCATATAATTCTTGGCGGATTTCTTTTATATCCTGTTCGTCAGCGGAAGTTTGTACGGAAGTTAGTATTCCCTCAAGGTATTCCAGTTCCTCGTTATTTTGTTTTATTTGAGTCTGAAGAGCGGTAAAAGTTCTTTTCTCTTTGTTGTACTGTTTGAAATATTTTTGAGCGTTTTCCGATGGGGTTAGAGTTGGGTCAAGGGGTATTGTTATTTGGGATAAATTCTCATCATAAAAGTTTTGAGTGGTAAATGTGTTCGCTCCTTTTGGAACGGAATATACATTCGCTGTTATAAGCTCACCGTAAAGCCTTAGTTTGTCGCGGTTTGAGATTTCTTTTAAGGTTTTTGACTGTATATCTTTTTTCTTTACACAACGCTCTATATTGTGATTTATTATTTTTTTTAGGTCTTGAGATTTTTGATTTATTCTGTATTGAACGTCTTTTTCTGTGTAAAAAAACTCAAGCAGGTCAGATATTGAGGAGAATTTTCTCTTTTTTAACGTTCCATATTGACTCATCTCCATTGGGGAAAAATCAACAAGTTTGTTTTTCTCGGAATAGATTGCCTCAGGAGAGAATTTTCTTTCTTTTATATTTTCGACGATATTTTTAAATTCAGAGTATAGTTTTTTTAAGTCATTCTCAGAGGCTGAGGATACGTTGTTTGATGAGTCGAGATTTGCTCGAAAACAAATTTCTGAGGCGAAGGAAGGACTTATTCCGTTGTATGATTCGTATATTAAATTTTGAAGCTTTTTTGTCTTTTTGTTGTTAACTGAGATTTTGAAATTTTCCTCGTTTAAAAGTAATGTATTTATTTTGTCTGATGGGGGAGGTAAATATGGTTTTCCCGGCAAGACTTCCCTTACGGAACTTTTTTCGTGACTTATATGCTTCGCGGAGTCAAGAATTGTATCGTTTTCGTCGGTTAAGATTATATTGCTGTGTTTGCCCATTATTTCCACAATAAGTTTTTTTGTTGAGTAATCGCCAAGCTCGTTTATTGATTCTATATGAATATTTATTATTCTCTCGAAATTAGGCTGAGTTATGTCTGTTATTTTGCCGCTTGAAAGGTGTTTTCTTAGTACCATACAAAATAAAGGGGCTTGTGTTGGGTTGGATTTGTTTTTTTCGGTTAGGTGGAGACGGGGATGAGACGCGTTCGCTGTTATTAAAAGTTTATACGCCTTTCCCAAACTTCTTACAGATATGATAATCTCATCATTTTCAGGCTGATATATTTTATCAACCCGTCCGCCGAGAAGTTTTGTTTTTAATTCGTCTATTATATTTGAGATTGCTATTCCGTCAAGTGCCATTTATAAATCCTCCAAAGTTTTTTTAGAAATTATTGCAATAGTTTTCATTACATATTATAATAGAATATACGGCATATAGTCAATATTTTATAATTTTTAATTTGGAGGTGCTTTTTGATGAGAAGTATGACAGGTTATGGAAGAGGTGAGCATACTCTTTATAACCGAAGATTTATTGTTGAGATTAAATCTGTTAATCATAGATACAGCGACATTAATATTAAAATGCCTAAGCCGATGATTGCTTTTGAGGATTATGTCAGGAAGCTGATAGGTAAACAGGTTTTTAGGGGAAAAACAGACGTTTATGTCTCTTTTGAAACATATTCTAAAGATGATATTAAAATATATCTGAACGAGGTTCTTGCTGATAGTTATGTAAATGCCCTTGAGAATATTAAAATAAGATATGGAGTTGAAGATGATATCTCTATTGGTCTTATTTCAAAGTTTCCTGAAGTACTTACTGTTGAGAAAAATATTGTTTGTGACGGGCGGGAAAATGAAATTACGGAGCCTCTTTTTAACGCTGTTAAGGCGGCTCTTTCTATGTTTGTGAATATGAGAGAAACAGAGGGTGATATATTAAAGGAAAATATTTTTAACAGACTTGATGTTATTTCTCATAATCTTAAAAGGGTTGAGAAAAAAGCGCCTTTGGCTGAAAAAAAATATGAGGAGAGATTGAGAGAACGGCTTAGGGAATTTGATTCTATGGGAACTGATGAAAACAGAATTCTGACAGAGACAGCTATATTCGCTGAAAAAGCGTGTATTGATGAGGAAATCACAAGACTTTTTAGTCATATATCTCAAACAAAGGCTATATTGGAAGAAACGGAACCTATTGGAAGAAAACTTGATTTTATTGTTCAGGAAATGAACAGAGAGGCTAACACAATCGCTTCTAAGGTTGCGGATTTGAGTATTACAAATTTTATAATTGAGATTAAAAGCGATATTGAGAAAATCAGAGAGCAAATTCAAAATGTTGAATAGATTTCTAATAGACTTCTTTCGAAACCTCATGTTTGTACAAATATTTTTTTGTTGGATTGATGTAATTTATTAGTTCTAAAAGAAGTCTAATGATGAGATATGGAAAGGATTTTTATTTATGAGTAATATAAAACTTATTAACATTGGTTTTGGAAATATTGTGCCGGCAAACAGAATAGTCGCTGTTGTGAGCCCGGAATCCGCCCCTATTAAACGTTTTATCCAAGACGGCAGAGACGAGGGTAAACTTATTGACGCGACTTATGGCAGAAGAACCAGAGCTGTTATTATTACTGACAGTGACCATATTATTCTATCGTCTATTCAGCCTGAAACTGTTGCGAACAGAATTGTCGCTAAAACTAATGAACAAGAAGACGATGGAATTGAAATTGATGATATTGTTTAGGAAAATAAAATGAAAACGGTTTAATTTCATTTTTTATACAATTTTAACATAGCTGTAAGGTTTTTAAATATGCTCATAATGTTTTTTTGGCAATTTACAAAGTTCTTAACGCGAAACAACAAAAGAATTTCCTGATATATTGAATTTTTGTAATTTTCCTGTTTATTTTTTTTATTGTTTCGCTGTTGATTGAGCGATTTATTATAAAAATTAATTTTCGTGGCGTTTTAAGAATAAATATTTTAAAAATAGGAGAGATTTAATATAATGAATAATAAAGGAATTCTTATAATTATTTCGGGACCGTCGGGAGCAGGAAAAGGTACTGTTGTTGAGGAGTTAAAAAAAGATACTAATTATATGCTCTCGATTTCGGCTACAACAAGAGCGCCAAGAAAAAATGAGACAGACGGCGTTCATTATTTTTTTAAAACAGCCGAGGAGTTTGAAAAAATGATTGATGATAAAAAGCTCCTTGAATATGCCTCGTTTTGCGGAAATTATTATGGCACTCCTGTCGATTATGTTAACGAGAAGATTGAAAATAATAAGGAAGTTATTTTGGAAATTGAGGTTCAAGGCGCTTTGCAGGTAAAAAAAATTTATCCGGATGCCGTACTTATCTTTCTTACTCCGCCGAGTATGGGAGAACTTAGAAAAAGACTTGAGGGAAGAGCTACCGAAACTCCCGAAAAAATTAAAATGAGACTTGACAGAGCTACAGAGGAATTTGGTATTATTGATAAATACGATTATATTGTTATTAATGATTCGGTTGAAAATGCTGTTGAAAATATTAAGTGTATAGTTAAAGCCGAAAAAATGAAAGCTTATAGGAATTTAAATTTGAAAAGTGTTTTGAAGGGAGATATTTTAAATGCTTAAACCATCTTACGCGGAATTAATGGAAGTACTTAATAAGGATACGGAAGATTCGTCTGAAATTACAAGCCGTTATACTATTGTTATCGCTGCCTCAAAAAGAGCTAGGCAGATTATTGACGGTGATTCACCTATGGTTGAGGATACTAAAGGAAAACCTTTGTCTACCGCTGTTGAGGAAATTAACGCCGGAAAAATTAAAGTTGTGCCGGAAGGACAAGGAACGGTTTTAAATCTTCACCCGGTTATTAATGAGGAGGATTACTTATTGGATGAAGGAAAGTATTTGAAAGAAAGTCCTAAAAGTGATTCTGATGAACAAAAAATTGATGGGGATATTTCTGAAATTGATAATAATGAAACATTTGATGATGAGGATTACATTGACGAGGACTATGACGAAGAGAATTATAATGACGAGAATTATGATGAGGATTACATTGACGAGGACTATGATGACGATGATATGTCTATGAAAGAGGATTTGGAAGAAGAGCTTTTTAAAGAAAGTGATTTGGAAAACAAGAAAATTGAGTGTTTGGGTGCTTCTAAAAAAGATATGCTTTTTGAGGAAGAAGAGACTGAGGAAGAAGAGACTGAGGAAGATGAAACTGAGGAAGAAGAGACTGAGGAAGAAGAGACTGAGGAAGATGAAACTGAGGAAGAAGAGACTGAGGAAGATGGCCAGGAATAGAAAGACGGTTTTTAAATGAGTTTCGCGGATGTTATTATTTCTATTACCCATAAAAACGTTGATAAGATTTTTAATTATATTATTCCTGACGCTATGAAATCTCAGTTATGTGTTGGAATGAGAGTTCTTGTTCCTTTTGGAAAGGGGAATAAAACTTATGAGGGCTATGTTATTGGATTTTCTGACGGTATACGGGTTCCTTTTGATAAACTTAAAGCGATTATTTCTATTTTGGATAAATACCCTGTTTTTTCGGAAAATACAATTATGCTCGCAAAGTTTATGAAAGAAAAATATTATTCTACTCTTTCTGAATGCCTGCGGTGTATTATGCCTTCTATTGTTAAGGACAAGGTTAAAAGATATGTTTATCTCAACAGAAAAAAAGAGGGTTTTCAGGAGCTTTTTGATAAGTGTGTTTCAAAAAATAATTTGCAAAGTAAGGTTTTGGAGTTTTTGTCGGAATTTGATGGAACTGCTGTTGGGGAGATTAAAATGCTTCTTGAAATAAATTTGGCTCCTATTACGGCTCTTGAAAAAAAAGGTCTTGTTCAAATTTTTGACAGGGAAGTTAAAAGAGATGTTCTGGATTTTTCATATGTGAAAAAAACCACTCCTTTTGTTCCTACTGATGAGCAAAAGTCCGCTATTGATTTTATTTTGAACAAGTTTTATACAAAAGATGTAAAGCCGGTTTTGATTCATGGTGTTACCGGAAGCGGAAAAACAGAAGTTTATTTGCGTATTATTGACGTTGTTTTAAAAGAAGGTAAACAGGCTATAGTTCTTGTCCCTGAAATATCTTTGACGCCTCAGACTGTCAATCGTTTTATGAGCAGATTTGGGAAGCTGGTTTCAGTCACACATTCTCGTTTGTCCGCCGGAGAAAGATTTGACCAATGGAAAAAGGCCCGAGAGGGTGAAATCTCTGTTATGATTGGTCCTAGGTCAGCGGTTTTTACTCCTTTCTCAAAACTTGGCGCTATTATAATTGATGAGGAACACGAACATACTTATAAGTCTGAAACAACTCCTAAATATGATGTGAGAGAGGTTGCCTGCGAGATTGGAAGGATTTGCGGCTCTATTACTGTATTTGGAAGTGCTACACCTGATATTTCAACTTATTATAAAACTCAAACCGGTGAGTTTGACCTTGTTACGATAAACAATAGGGTTAATAAAAGCTTTCCTGAGATTAATGTTGTTGATATGAGGCGCGAGCTTGAGAACGGAAATAAATCTGTTTTTAGCGAGGCTCTGCTTAACGCTGTTGAGGATAATCTTCTTAATAAAAGGCAAACTATTTTGTTTTTGAACCGAAGGGGTTATTCTACTTTTGTGTCTTGCCGTAAATGCGGTTATGTTATGGAATGTAAAGATTGTAACGTCAGTTATACGTATCATTTGAGCAATAATCGGCTGATTTGTCATTATTGCGGGAAAACTGTTTCTAATCCGGAGACTTGTCCTCAATGCGGTTCTAAATATATAAAATATTTTGGAGCCGGAACTCAGAAAATTGAGGAGGAAACAAAAAAGATGTTCCCTGAGGCAAGAACCCTTAGAATGGATTTGGATACAACTTCCGGAAAAAACGCTCATGAGAATATTCTTAAAAAATTCGCTTCCGGAGAAGCTGATATACTTATTGGAACTCAAATGATTGCTAAAGGACTGGATTTTCCTAATGTTTCTGTTGTTGGGGTTATCGCCGCTGATATGTCGCTTAACTCAGGTGATTTTAAATGCGCCGAGAATACGTTTCAAATGCTTACACAGGTAGCTGGCAGAGCCGGCAGAGCCGCTCTTAAGGGCAAGGTTTTTATTCAAACATATAACCCTGAACACTATAGTATTGAGTTTGCGAAAAACAATGATTATCTCTCTTTTTACAATCATGAGATTACGGTAAGAAAACAACTGGTGTATCCTCCTTTTTCTCATATATTTTTTATTATGTTTGTCTCCAAGAACGAAAAAAAAATTATTAAGGCTTTATTTAAGCTTTTGGACATAATGATTAAGTTTAACAAAAATAATCAGTTTGAACATATTGGGCCGTCTCCCGCATCTATCTCTAAAATAAAAAATCAATACAGATGGAAAATTATTGTGAAAGGCGCGCTTGAGAAAAATCTCAGAAATTATGTTCTGTATTGTCTTGACAGGCTTAGCGAGAGTTATGATTTAAGCGGTATCAACATTAACATAACTTTAAATCCGGTTTATATCATGTGAGTTAAGGCTTTGGGGAGACTTTAAATTAATTTTGGAAAGGAAAGGTTTTTGTAATGGCTATAAGAACAATAAGACTTAAAGATGATGAGATTTTGAGAAAAAAGTCTAGAGATGTTAAAGAAATTAATGAGAGAATATTAACGCTTTTGGATGATATGGCTGAAACTATGTATAATTCTGAGGGGGTTGGACTTGCCGCTCCTCAAGTTGGTATTCTTAAAAAGGTTGTTACTATTGATATTGGCGAGGGTTTGCTTGAGCTTATTAATCCTGTTATTATTGAGGAAAAGGGTGAAAAGGTTATTGAGGAGGCTTGTTTGAGCGTTCCGGGAGAATCGGGAAAGGTTTTGCGTCCGGAATATTGTAAGGTTGAGGCTCTTAACAGGAATGGTGAAAAGATTGTTATTGAGGCTAAAGACCTTTTGGCTGTAGCTGTGAGCCATGAGACAGACCACCTTAAAGGGGTTTTGTATATTGATAAATTAATTGATGAGGAGTAACTTGACTGAAATATGTTTTTTATAAAAAGGAGCGAGACGCTTGATTGATGAAAAACCACTTGTTTCTGTTGTAATGGCCAGCTATAACGGCGCGAAGTATATTGAAGATTCTGTGAATTCTGTTTTAATTCAGAATGTTCCGCTGGAGTTGATTTTTGTAGATGATTTTTCTGATGACAATACCGATGAAATAATGGAGGATTACTTGAAAAAGCATAGTAATATTGTTTATTTGAAAAATAAGCAGTCTCTTGGCGCGGCGAAAACAAGAAACAGAGGTGTGAGTGTCTCAAGGGGAAAATATATCGCTTTTTTGGATGTTGATGATATATGGATAAAAGGCAAACTTAAAAGACAAATAGATTTGATTGAAACAAATAATACTGTGTTTTCTTATACGGCTAGGGAGCTTATATTGGATAATGGCAATGATACTAAAAGATTTGTTCCTGTTTTGGAAAAAATAACTTACAAACAGCTTTTGAAAACAAACTCTATCCCTTGCTCATCAGTTGTTTTGCTTAAATCTGTCGCTGAGGAATTTCCTATGCGAAAGGATAATCTTCATGAGGATTATTTGAACTGGCTTCAGATACTTAAAAAGTATGGCGCAGCTTATGGAATAAATGAGCCCCTTTTGAAATATAGATTATCGCCGGGAGGAAAGTCAAGAAACAGAGTTAAATCCGCTGTTATGACATATAGAGTTCATAGAGAGCTTAATTCTAATATGTTTGCCGCCCTTTATTATACCTTCTTTCATCTTTTAAACGGGGTAAAAAAATACTCTAAATCTTATTTGGAAAGGTAATATATATGAGTTTTAAAAAATTTGTATATGGTATTTACAAAAAAACAAGTAATTCTAAAATTATCTCGACAGCGTTTTTTTTTGTTTACAGTATACTTGGTGCTGTTAAAAATAAAAATTTTAGAAAATACAGTAAAAATAAAAAGTATGATTGTTATTATATAAAAAAAATCAAAACACCTGTCTCTCAAAAAGATGTTAAAGTCGCTTTTGTTTGTGATGATATGACTTATAAATGTTTTTCGAAAGAATGTGACGCTCGGTTTGTTACTCCTTATAATTGGAGGGAGGTTCTTGACGATTTTAAGCCGTTTGTGTTTTTTTGTGAGTCGGCTTGGAGTGGGATTGCTGAGTATGGTGATTGTTGGAGAGGTAAAATTTATAAAAATAATAATGTCCTTTTTGAGACAAGAAAAATTCTTTTTGATATTTTGGATTACTGTAATAACAGGAATATTAAAACTGTTTTTTGGAATAAGGAAGACCCGACTTATTTTGGAAATTTGAAATATGATTTTGTTGACACGGCATTGAGATTTGATTATATTTTTACTACTTGTGCTGAGTGTGTGGACAAGTATAAAAAATTTGGTAAGGTTAACGTTGATGTTTTGGCGTTTGGTTTTACTCCTGAGTTTTTTAACCCTTTAAATAGTTTTCCAAAAGATGATTTTGCTGTTTTTGCCGGAAGTTGGTATGCTGACGAGAAAGAACGATGTAAAGATATGGAGGATATCTTTGATTTTATTTTGAATAAAAATATTCCGCTGAGAATCTATGACAGATATTTTGAATCAAGTAATTTAAATACAATATTTCCTGAAAAATATTCTGAATTTAATATGGGAAGTCTGCCTTTTGATAAATTGGGTGAGGAAATTAAAAAGGCTAAATACGCTGTAAATATAAATACCGTTAAAAATTCTGAGACGATGTTCGCTAGACGAGTTTTTGAGCTTATGGCTTGCAACGCTGTTGTTATAAGTAATTATTCAAAGGGTATGAAAAATATTTTTGGCGATAATGTTTGGTTTGCCGGGGAGGATTTCGAGTATTCTGAGGAAGTTTTGGAGGAGAATTTGTATTATGTTTTTAGAAATCATACTAATCATATTAGATTTAAGTCTCTTCTTGAAAAACTTGGTATTTTGACAACTGAAAAATCATATTCCGTTTTAGTGATTTATCTTGAGAATTCGAGGTTTGATGTAAAAGGGCATTTTGAGAATTTAAACTTTAACAATAAAGTTGGCTGTGTTTTAAAAAATGGATTTATATATAAATTCAACTCTAAATTAAAACTCTCTTTTGAGGAGATTGAAAAAGAGTTTTCGCATTTTATAGTTTTTGATTCTTATGTAAGTTTTAATTTTGAAAAGGTTTTTTTGCATTATTCTTATATAGATGATATAATTGGTATTAGGTTTTCTTATAATAGTTTGGATTATGTGAGAAAATATATTATTAGTTCAGATTGTTATAATCAAAATACTCTTTTTCGAATATCTTTGCTGAAATCTATTGTTGATAATTTTAATTTGAAGTTGAGAAAGTACACAATTTGAGGTGATTTTTTGAAGGTTATTTTTATGGGTACTCCTGATTTTGCTGTTCCATCTTTGGAGGCTCTTATTGAGAAATATAATGTTGTTGGTGTTGTCACTCAGCCTGATAAACCAAAAGGAAGAGGGAAAAAAATGATGTTTCCTCCCGTTAAAGAGGTCGCTTTGAAAAATAATATTCCTGTTTTTCAACCGGAAAGGCTTAGAGATGAGGAAAGTGTCGCTGAGCTTCAAAGGCTTGACGCTGATATAATTGTTGTTGTGGCGTATGGACAGATTTTGCCTAAAAAAGTTTTGGAGATGACAAGGTTTGGCTGTGTTAATGTTCATGGCTCTCTTTTGCCTAAATACAGGGGAGCCGCTCCTATTCAAAGGGCTATTATTGACGGGGAAACCATTACGGGGGTTACAATTATGTATATGGCTGAAAAGCTTGATACGGGTGATATGATTGTGAAAAAAGAAATTCCCATTTGTGAAAATGATACTTACGGTTCATTGCATGATAAAATGGCCGATGCGGGGGCAAAAGCTCTTATTGAGGCTGTTAGCCTTATTGAGACTGGAAAAGCTAAGCCGGAGAAACAAGATGATACGCTATCTTGTTACGCTAAAAAAATTGAAAAGGGTTTTGGCAAGATTGATTGGAATTGTGACTCTAAAAATATAATTAATCTTATTCGAGGTTTAAATCCGGCTCCGGGCGCATATACTCTTCTTAATGGGGAAGTGTTTAAAATATGGCTGGCTGAAGAGTGTTCGGATATTTACGGTGAGGCTGGGACTATTATTGACGTTTTGGACAAAAAGGGTTTTGTTGTTAAAACAAAAAATTCCGCTCTCCTTATCAAGGAAGTTCAGGCTAAAGGCGGTAAAAAAATGTCTTGCGCGGATTATCTCAGAGGCCATACTGTTGAAAAAGGCACGGTTTTGGGTTAATTTAATAGTTTTTAGACAGGCTCTGAGACTATATGATTGTTTATTCGTATATTTATTATATAGTCGGTAAACAAGAGTAAAATACTAATATGCTGAGTGAGAGACAATGTCCCATACGCATCAATTTAACAAAAATCTTGAGGCTCCGCCTCAAACTCCGCTCGCTTTTTGAAAAAAGCGAGGCAAAAACTTTTAAGCGAAACTACGTTTCGCCGAAAGAATAATAAATTTTCACGCGAAAACGATAGTTTTTGCTTATTAAAGTTTAGGGTCAAGCCCTTTTCAAAGGGCTTGCTGGGTATGGGACAGCGTCCCATGGTTTTAACTTAGTGCATATGAGACAATGTCCCCACGGTTTTAATTTGGTGTATATGGGGTTGAGACTATAATTCTATAGTATTATTGGGAAATTTTTACAAAGGGGGATTTTATTATGCTTAACAATATTTTTATGTTGGTTAGACAAACTAATGGTTTTTACGGCGGAGGATATGGTTTTGGTTTTCTCTATGACCCAACCATTCTTATTATTATACCCGCTATGATTTTGGCTCTTTTTGCCCAGTCGAGAGTTTCATCAACTTTTAATAAGTATTCCAAAATCGCCTCAAGAAGAGGTTATACAGGCGCTGATGTCGCGAGACAACTTCTTTTGTCCGCCGGAATAAATGATGTTTCTGTTGAGAGAATTTCTGGTCATCTTACAGACCATTATGACCCTAAAAATAAAGTTTTGAGACTTTCTGACTCGGTTTACGCTTCAACAAGTATTGCCGCTTTGGGCGTTGCCGCTCACGAGACAGGTCACGCTATTCAACATAGGGAGAGTTATTTTCCGCTTACTTTTAGAACGGCTATTTTTCCTGTTGTTAATA
This sequence comes from uncultured Eubacteriales bacterium, assembly GCA_949738935.1. Taxonomy (GTDB): domain Bacteria; phylum Bacillota; class Clostridia; order Lachnospirales; family CAG-274; genus MGBC114079. The sequence continues at coordinate 23,446 of CATJCJ010000514.1, forward strand.
TTGGCTCTAAACTTTCCATGCCTCTTATTATGCTGGGGCTTTTATTTGGGTATTTCAGCGGAAGCAATATCTTGCTTTTGATTGGTATTATTTTATTCGCAACAGTTGTTTTTTTTCAGATTATTACGCTGCCTGTTGAGTTTAACGCGTCTAGCAGGGCTTTGAAACTTCTTGGTCAGTATAATTATCTTTCAAATGATGAGATTAAACCGGCTAAAAAGGTTCTTTCGGCTGCCGCTTTAACTTATGTTGCCGCTGCCGCTGTCGCTGTCGCTAACCTTTTGAGGCTTCTTCTTATTTTTAGCAGAAGAAATGATTGATTTTTGCCCTCCGTCTTTTCGACGGAGGGTGTTTGCGCGAAAGAGCTGATTGGGGGAGTTTGTTTTGAATATGAGAGTTGGTCTTGGATATGATGTACATAAATTGGTAAAAGACAGAAAGCTTATTTTGGGTGGGGTTGATATACCATATGAAAAGGGTCTTTTGGGACATTCTGACGCTGATGTTTTAATTCACGCTATTATGGACAGTATTGTTGGAGCTTGCAAAAAGGGCGATATCGGAAAACTTTTTCCTGACACGAAAGATGAGTTTGAGGGAATCTCTAGTATGGAGCTGCTTAAGAGAGTTTACACTCTTATTAAAAATGACGGCTATAAAATTGTTAATATAGACAGCGTTATTGTAGCACAAAAACCTAGAATGTCAGAATATATTGACAGTATGGAGAAAAATATTTCTCGATGCCTTGAGATAGATGAGGATTTTGTAAGCGTTAAGGCTACAACAGAGGAAAATTTGGGATTTACCGGAAGAGAAGAGGGTATCTCCGCCAAAGCTATTTGCCTGATTGAGAAAATTGATGTATAATAATATTATATGAATATTAAAAACTGGTGCTGCCCTAAACACACAAACTTTTTTGAGAAAAGAGGAATTTGAGGCAAAGCCTCATGGCTTTTTTTTGAGCCAGAGTAAATGGGCGGGTAAAGTCCTTGTTTTTGATAAAAAATGTTTTAAATGAGGTGTGTTTTTTATGAGTTTGAAAAAATTGGCTTTTTCGGTTTTGAAAATTGCCGCTGTCGTTTTTGTGATTCTTGGTGTAAAAAGAGAAGTCGACAGACAGATGGAAACTATAAAAAGAAAAGACCCGGCTGTTAAAAGTAAAGCCGAAGTTTTTTTGTATCCTTGTTTTTGGGCTTGTATTTGTCACAGGGTGGCCCATAAACTTTATAATAGAAAGTATTTTTTCCTTGCCAGACTTATTTCTCAGGTTTCAAGGTTTTTTACTGGAATTGAGATTCACCCGGGCGCTAAAATCGGTAAAGGTCTTTTTATTGACCATGGTATGGGTGTTGTTATTGGTGAGACTTGTGAGATTGGTGATAATGTCCTTATTTATCAGGGCGTTACGCTTGGCGGTACCGGTAAGGAACACGGAAAAAGACACCCCACTATTGGAAACAATGTTATGATTGGCTCTGGTACTAAAATTCTTGGGCCATTTAAAGTTGGTAATAACGCTAAAATCGGAGCCGGTTCGGTGGTTTTAAATGAGGTTCCGTCTAATTGTACCGCTGTCGGTGTTCCTGCCAGGGTTATAAAGAGATATAATAAATGTTATAAAGGAAATGATACGCCGGCTGATTGTCTTGACCAAATTAAATTTCCTGACCCTATTGAGATGGAAATTTGCGCTTTAAGAGTTAAACTTGAAAAAATGCAGAAAAAATTGGACGGCGTTCAAAGCCCTCAAAATAATGATATAGAAAAAATAAGTAAGAAATCAGATACAGCTCAAAGTGATAACAAGGAGAATAATTGATTATGAGACTTTATAATACATTAACAAGAAAAAAAGAGGATTTTGTTCCTTTGGAAGAAAATAAGGTTAAAATGTATGTTTGTGGACCTACTGTGTATGATTATATACACATTGGCAACGCCAGACCATATGTTATTTTTGACACTATAAGAAGATATATGGAGTATAAAGGTTATGAAGTCAACTATGTTCAGAATTTTACTGATGTTGATGACAAGATTATTAAAAGAGCTAATGAGGAAAACGTTTCAGCAAAGGATATTGCCGATAGATTTGTAAAGGAGGCTATAAAGGACGCGGAGGGGCTTAATGTTGAGGCTGCCACTAAAAATCCCCGTGTTACTGAGGAAATGCCTCATATTATAGAAATGATTCAGACTCTTGTTCAAAAGGGTTTCGCTTATGAGGTAAATGGAACGGTTTACTTTGATACAAAATCTTTTAAGGATTATGGAAAACTTTCGGGAAAAAATATTGATGACCTTGAGGCGGGAGCGAGAATTGAGGTTGATAAAGAAAAGAAAAGTCCTGTGGATTTTGTTCTATGGAAACCTTTTAAACCCGGTGAGCCAAAATGGGATTCTCCTTGGGGTGAGGGACGTCCCGGATGGCATATAGAATGTTCTGTTATGGCTAAAATATATCTTGGTGACACTATAGATATTCATGCCGGGGGTGAGGACCTTATATTCCCTCATCACGAAAATGAAATCGCTCAAAGTGAGGCGGCTAACGGAAAACCTTTTTCTAAGTATTGGCTCCATAACGGTTTTATAAATGTTGACAATGAAAAAATGTCTAAATCTAAGGGAAATTTCTTTACTTTGAGGGAAATCGCTAAGGTTATCCCTTATGATGTTATAAGATTTTTTATTTTGAATGGGCATTACAGAAGTCCTATTAATTTTAGCAGGGATTTGATGGAGGCTGCCGGAAATGGTCTTGACAGAATTAAAAATTGTGTTAAAGATTTGAGCTTTATTACTCTTAATGGAAAAGACGGTGATATTACTCAAGATGAAAAAAATCTTATTGATGAGGCTGTAAAGTTTAAAAATAAATTTGAGGAAAGTATGGACGATGATTTTAATACCGCTGACGCTGTTTCGTCTATATTTGATTTTGTTAAGTTCGCTAATAAAAATGTGACGGAAAGCTCGACAAAGCTGTTTGCTGAGAGTATTTTGTCAAAAATTGTTGAGTTGTGCCGCATTTTGGGTGTTGAGCCTTTGAAAGAAAACAAGGATTCTGAGGCTGAGGAAATTGAGGCGCTTATCGCCGAGAGACAAGAGGCCAGAAAGAATAAGGATTGGGCGGCCGCTGATAAAATCAGAGATGAGCTTGCGGAGAGAGGCATTGTTATTGAGGATACTTCCGCCGGAGTGAGATGGAGCAGAAAATAGTATGTATGAGAGTTTTTTTGACACGATTTCACATAATTTGAAAAATGGCTTTAAAATTAAAGCTAATGAGTATTCGCCTTTAAATCTCGCTTATATAGGAGACGCTGTTTTTGAGGTTTTTGTCAGAACTATGGTTATTGAAAACGGAAATATGCCTGTAAGTAAACTGCATAAAATTTCTAAAGAATTTGTTAACGCTAAGGCTCAGGCTGAAATGTTTGAGAAAATAAAGGATAGAGTTACTCCTGAAGAACTTGCTGTTCTTAAAAGAGGACGAAACGCTAAAAGTTTTACCTCAGCCAAAAACGCCTCAATAACTGATTACAGACACGCCACGGGGCTTGAGGCGTTATTCGGGTATTTATATATAAAAGGTGAGAATGAGAGACTTGCCGAGATTTTTAATATGTGTATTGAAAAGGAGATTTTATCTTGAAAACTGACAAAGGAAAAGGATTTTTTAATAAATATTCTCGGGGAAACTCTGAAAAAAAAGAAAATAAATTTAATGAGAACTTTGATGACAATTTTCAGCTTGAGGGCAGAAACCCTGTTCTTGAGGCTATTAACAGCGGAAGAACAATTGACAAGATTATTGTTAAAAAAGGTGAGATTGAGGGAACTTTGAGGGTTATTGTCGCTAAGGCCGCTGAGAAAGGTATTGTTATTCAGGAAGTTGACAAAAATAAAATGGCGGAAATGAGCAGAACCCATAATTGTCAGGGGGTTATCGCTGTTTGTCCGGCTCGGGAATATGTTGATGTTTCGGATATTATTCAGGCAGCTAAAGATAAGGGGGAGGAACCTTTTATTATTATTCTTGATGAGATTGCCGACCCTCATAATTTGGGCGCTGTCCTGAGAACCGCTGACGCCAGCGGAGCTCATGGGGTTATTATTCCCAAAAGAAGGGCTGTTGGGCTTACGGGGGCTGTCGGAAAAGCTTCCGCCGGCGCTGTTGAATATGTTCCCGTGGCTAGGGTCACGAATATCGCCAATACTATTGATGATTTGAAAAAACAGGGAGTTTGGGTCGCGTGCGCTGATATGAATGGTCAAGAGTATTTTGACGCTCCCCTTGACGGGGCGATTGCTGTTGTTATTGGAAATGAGGGCAGCGGCGTTGGCAGACTTATTAAAAAGAAATGTGATTTTTCTGTTAAAATTCCTATGTTTGGAAAAATTTCTTCTTTGAACGCCTCTGTAGCCGCTGGACTTATTATGTATGAAGTTGTTCGCCAAAGACAAAAACGATAGGGTGATTTTTTTGAGTGATGAATATTTGCTTGTTGATGGATATAATATTATTTTCGCTTGGAACTCTCTTAAAAAAATCGCTGAAAAATCTCTGGAGGACGCCAGGGATAAACTTATTGATATTTTGGGTGATTATCAGGGATATAAAAAAATAAATATTATTATTGTTTTTGACGCTCATTTGGTTAAAGGCGGCGTTGGCAGTGTATATAAGTATAATGATATTTATGTTGTTTATACTAAGGAAGCTGAAACTGCCGATAATTACATAGAACGTACCGCTACTGTGTTTAGAGGTAAATATAAAGTTAAAGTTGCGACATCTGATGGTTTGGAACAAGTTATTATTATGAGTCAGGGCGCTGTTCGTATGTCAGCCAGAGAACTGCGGGAAGATGTTAAACTCGCTAAAAAACATATTAAGGAAAAAATTGAGGAAATGAAGCCTATTAAAAACAATATGCTTATTGACAATCTTGATAAAGAGACTGCCGCTTGGCTTGAGAAAATGCGTCGAGGTTAGTTTTACAGTAATATGGTAGTCTTATTAAAGTTTAGGGTCAAGGCTTTATAGTAAACAACAAAAATATTTGTTATTCACTATAAATTTTGTAACGGAAAGCAGTGTTTTCATAAAAAGGCTTTTTATTGCCAGTAAGTTGAATTGCTATAAGTTTTTTAATTGTATTTTTATTTGGGAGAGTGTGTCTATGGGAGATAAAAGCTTAGGTGATATAAGCTGTATAAAACCTAAGGATTATTATAAAGGGTATAAAGATTATGAAAGCCTAAAAGATGAGGAGGTTATTGAGCTTATTCATAACGGAGATGATTTGGCTTTGGAATATATTATTGAGAAATATAAAAAACTTGTTAGAATGAAAGCCAGACCTTATTTTATTATTGGCGCTGACCAAGAAGATATTATTCAGGAGGGTATGATTGGACTTTACAAAGCAATAAGAGATTTTGACGGAAGTTATATTTTTTATTCTTTCGCTGAGTTATGTGTTAAGCGGCAAATTATAACAGCTATTAAATCGGCCTCAAGGCAGAAACATATTCCTCTTAATTCTTCTCTTTCTTTAAATAATGTATTGTATGAGGAAAATGAGCGTACTTATATAGAATTATTTGCGGACAAGCTCTCAAATCCTGAGGAACTTCTTATTGGACGAGAGGACAAAAATTATATTGAGGAAAAAATTATTCACAATTTGAGCAAGCTTGAATACAGAGTTTTGACTTTATATCTTAAGGGCAGGAGCTATATTGAGATTGCCGGTATTATTGGCAAGGACGAGAAAGCTATTGATAATGCTCTGCAAAGAGTTAAAAAAAAGGTTGAGAAAATTTTGGCCGAAAGAAAAAAACTTGGCAGAAATTTTTAAAGAACTGAAAGTTTTGGGGGTTTGACCCATAAACGCTAACTTAATAAAAACCTTGAGGCGCCGCCTCAAACTCCGCTCGCTTTTTGAAAAAAGCGAGACAAAAACTTTTAAGCGAAACTACGTTTCGCCAAGAATAATAAATTTTTATGCAAAAACGACAGTTTTTGCTTATTAAAGTTTAGGGTCAAGCCCTTTTTAAAGGGCTTGCTGGGTATGGGACAGCGTCCCATGGTTTTAACTTAGTGCATATGGGACAGTGTCCCGCTGTCTTAATGTTTTTTATGAAAGGTTGTTTGTTCTATGAAAACTTTGGTGGTTGCGGAAAAACCGTCTGTTGGCAGGGATATCGCGAGAGTTTTGAAATGTAACGGAAAGGGAGACGGATTTTTGTTTTCCGACGAGTATATTGTCTCTTGGGCGGTTGGACATCTTGTGGCTTTGTGCGACCCTGAGGATTATGATAAAAACTTGAAAAAATGGAGTGTTGATGCCCTCCCTATTGTTCCGCAGAATATTAAAACAAAGGCGATTCCGAATACGAAAAAACAGCTTGTTGTTCTTAAAAAACTTATGAACGATAAAGATGTATCTGAAATTGTATGTGCTACCGACAGCGGAAGAGAGGGCGAACTTATTTTTAGGTATATTTATGATATCGTGAGGTGTAAAAAAAGTTTTAAGAGACTTTGGATTTCAAGTATGACAGATTCCGCTATTAAAGATGGTTTCGCTAATCTTAAAGACGGCAGCGAGTATGATAATCTTTATTTGTCGGCAAAGTGCCGTTCTGAGGCTGATTGGCTTGTGGGGATAAACGCCTCGAGAGCTTTTACCCTTAAATATAACGCTCTTTTGAGTATTGGAAGAGTTCAAACTCCTACTTTGGCTGTTTTGGTTCAGAGACAAAAGGAAATAAATGAGTTTGTTCCTAAGACTTATTGGGAAGTTGTTGGAATATTTGACGGCTATAAAAGTATATGGATTGATGTTAAAGAAAATGACAGTAAAATTTTTGACAGAGAAAAGGCTTTTCAAATTGTTCAGGATGTTGTTGGCAAACAGGGGGTTGTAGCTTCTGTTGAAAATAAGAAAAATAAACAGTTCCCGCCTCTTTTATATGATTTGACCGAATTACAGAGAGACTGCAACAGAAAATTTTCTTTTTCGGCTAAACAGACTTTGAGTATAGCTCAGGATTTGTATGAGAAAAGAAAACTTATTACTTATCCGAGAACTGACAGCAGATATCTCTCTGACGATATGATTCCTAAAATAAAATCTACTCTTTCTAAAATAAATTCTGTTGGGGAATACAAGGCTTTTTCTGATTATATACTTGAACTTGAAAAGCTGCCGCTTGGAAAGAGAATTATTGATAATTCTAAAATTACTGACCACCACGCTATTATTCCCACAGACGTTAAAATTAATCTCAGTTCTTTAAGTGACGCCGAGTTTAAGGTATATGATTTGATTGTCAGAAGGTTTATGGCTGTTTTTTATCCTCAATATGTTTATAACACGACTAAAATTATTACGGCTGTTGGTGTACATAATTTTATTACAAAGGGAACGACTGTTGTTGATAAAGGCTGGACAGCGTTAAATATTCAGGGTAAGAACGATAAGAGGGAAGAAGATGTTCTCCCTAATGTGAAAAAAGGCGATATTGTTATAAATGAAAGTGCTGAGGCTGTTAAGAAACAAACGGTTCCTCCTAAGCTATATAATGAGGCGACTCTTTTGTCAGCTATGGAAAACGCCGGAAGATTTGTTGAGGATGAGGCACTCAAAGAACAGCTTAAAGAGAGCGGGCTTGGAACTCCGGCTACAAGAGCCGCTATTATTGAAAGACTTTTGAATGTTGGATATGTTCGCAGAAATGGTAAAAGTCTTGTCCCTACTGATAAGGGAATGAAGCTTATTGAGGTTGTTCCTCATGAATTGAAATCTCCTGAGACAACAGGAAAATGGGAAAAAGGATTGTCTTCTGTTTCTAAGGGGAAAATGGATGATAAAAGATTTATGGGCAGTATTTTAAGGTATGTGTCGTATATTGTTGAGCAGTCTAAAATTTCTCCCCAAAAAGTTATTTTTCCAGCTGAAAACAGAAACGGGAAAAAAGGCGGAAGAAAGATTTCTGTTTTGGGAAAGTGTCCAAAGTGTGACAGCGGAGAGATTGTCGAAAACAGTAAAAGCTTTTATTGTACAAACTGGAAACAAGGATGTAAGTTTTCTATGTGGAAAGACAGCGTTAAGGTTTATGGTAAAATTTTGGAGTCAAAAGACGCTAAGGAACTTTTGAAAAACAGAAAAATTTTAAATGTTGACCTTGTTTTGCCTCAAACCCAAGAAAAGTGTGTCGGGGATATTATCCTTAAAGGCGATAACAGCGGTTTTGTTGAAATTGTTAATTTGACAAGGAAAGAGTGATACGGCAGACTTTTACTTTTGAATGATGTATTCCGTTTACGATGGACACGCTTTGCGCAAAACGTTGATATTTAATCACCGTAGGTATATTAGACTTCCTCAGAAACTTCAAGTTATAGAAGAAATGATAGAAAAAAATATTACATACAATGTTTCTTAACGCTTTCGGTGTTTAAAGAGCAAAGCACCTTTCGCTAAAACATTGTATGAAATATTTTTTAGAGGGGCGACCCAGTTCTAGAGTTTCTGAGGAAGTCTATTGACAAATGATTATATTGGATGGTGAAGTTTATGGACTTTTTTAAGCTGAAAAAAAATAATACCAATATTTTAACCGAAATTTACGCGGGTATTACAACCTTTATGACAGTGGCTTATATACTTGCCGTTAATCCTGATATTCTTGGTTCGGCGGGAATGAATTCCAACGCTGTTTTTACGGCGACCGCTCTCGCTTCTGTTGTCGGCTCTCTTTGTATGGCGTTTTTCGCTAATTATCCTTATGTCCTTGCTCCGGGTATGGGGCTTAACGCTTATTTCGCTTATACCGTCGCTAAAGAGTATGGATGGGAAATCGCTCTTTGCGCTGTATTTGCTGAGGGTATAATTTTTATTCTGATTTCTTTTGTGAATGTTCGGGAGGCTATTTTTAACTCTATACCTAAGAATCTGAAAATGGCTGTGGGCGTGGGGATTGGATTGTTTATTACGTTTATTGGAGTTAAGAATTCGGGAATTGTTGTCGCTGATAAAAGTACGTTAGTCGCCGCCGGAAATGTTGGAGATATAGCTCCTTGTCTGACTCTTATCGGAGTTCTTATTATTGGTGTTATGTCATATTATCGGGTAAAAGGAGCTCTGCTTTGGGGGATTTTGATAACATACGCTTTGGGAATTGGATGTGAGCTTATCGGAATGTATCAGCCTGAAAAAAGCCTTATTCCTGAGGCGATAGTCAGTTTGCCTCCGTCTGTCGCTGATATTAATATATTTACGGCTTTTGAGAATGTTGATTTTAGTGAGGTTGGTTTTTTTGATTTTGCTGTTATACTTTTTTCTTTTCTTTTTGTTGATATATTTGATACTATCGCTACTCTTATCGGTGTTTCGGAAAAAGCGGGATTCATTGATGAGAATGGAAAACTGCCTAAGCTTAAAAAGGCCCTTTTGGCTGACGCTGTTGGAACGACGGCGGGAGCTGTTGTTGGAACATCAACAGTTGTTACTGTTGTTGAGAGCGCGTCCGGAGTCGCTCAGGGCGGAAGAACGGGTTTGACGGCTGTTACGGCCTCGGTGTTGTTTTTTATCTCTTTGTTTTTTTCACCTATATTTACGGCTATTCCCGGTTTTGCCACTGCTCCCGCTCTTATTGTTGTTGGTTTGTTTATGATGGATTCTATAACTAAAGTTGACTTTTCTGATTTTACAGAGGCTATTCCCGCGTTTTTGGTTATTGTTACAATGCCTTTTACATATAGTATTGCTCAGGGGCTTATTTTTGGGGTTTTAAGCTATGTTATTTTAAAGGTGTTGACAGGAAAAAAGAAAGATGTTAATATTGTGATGTATATAATTGCCGCTGTATTTCTTTTTAAATTGTTCGTGTGACGGTTTTGGTTTTGTATCCACGGGCAAATGTTTTTTATTTTAAGAAAGGAGTTTTTTTACTTATGAAAAGGGCTTTGATAAGCGTGTCGGATAAAACCGGTATTGTTGAGTTCGCTAAAAAAATAAGGGATTTGGGTATTGAGATTGTCTCAACGGGAGGTACATATAAAACACTTGCTGACGCCGGTCTTGATGTTATCGGGATTTCTGATGTTACGGGTTTTCCGGAGTGTCTTGACGGAAGGGTTAAGACATTGCATCCTAATATTCACGCTGGTCTTCTCGCTATGAGAAGTAACGGGGAACATATGAAACAAATTGAGGAACTTGGTGTTGACCTTATTGATATGGTGGTTGTTAACCTCTATCCTTTTAAACAGACAATTTTGAGAGATGGAGTTAAACTTGAGGAAGCTATTGAAAATATTGATATTGGCGGACCAACAATGCTGAGGGCCGCGGCTAAAAATTATCAAGATGTGTCTGTTGTTATTGACCCAAGTGATTATGATAAGGTTGTTGATGAAATTAAAAGTAATGGGAAAGTTTCTGTTGAGACAAATTTTTATCTTGCCGCTAAGGTATTTAATCATACCGCTCATTACGATACCCTCATCGCTAATTATCTTCGCGATAAAGCTGGTATTGAGAAATATCCTCAAACTTTGAGCATGACCTTTGAAAAGGTTCAGGATATGCGATATGGTGAAAATCCTCATCAAAAAGCCGCTTTCTATAAAGAAGTTGGAAATAACAGCGGTATGCTTACGGGAATTTCTCAGCTTCATGGAAAAGAACTTTCATTTAATAATATTAATGATACTCACGGAGCTTTGGAGCTTTTGAAAGAATATGACGAGCCTACGGTTGTGGCTTGTAAACATTCTAATCCATGCGGTGTGGCAAGCGCTTCGAATATTTATGACGCTTATGTTAAGGCGTATAATACAGACCCTGTCTCTATCTTTGGGGGAATTGTTGCCGCGAATGGTGTTATTGAAAAAAATACGGCTGAGGAAATCAGCAAAATTTTTCTTGAGATTGTTCTTGCTCCTGATTTTACCGATGAGGCTTTGGAAATCCTTACAAAAAAGAAAAATATCAGAATTCTTAAACTTGATAATATTGGCAAAAAACAGCCGAAGAATGCTTTTGATGTTAAAAAAGTTTCCGGTGGTATCCTTGTTCAAGATATTGATGATAAATTATTGATTGAGGATGAGCTTAAGGTTGTTACCAAGCGTAAACCTACTGATAAAGAAATGGAAGATTTACAGTTTACTTGGAAGATTGTTAAATACGCTAAATCAAACGGTATCGTTATCGGTAAAGATAAACAGTCTGTTGGGATTGGCCCGGGACAAGTTAATCGTATTTGGGCGGCTAAACAGGCTATTGAACACGGTGTTGAACAACTGGGAGAAGATGTTGTTAAAGGTTCTGTTTTGGCTTCGGACGCTTTTTTCCCGTTTAGTGATTGTGTTGAGGCGGCGGCTTCAGCGGGAATTACCGCTATTATTCAGCCGGGAGGTTCTGTCAGAGACCAAGAGTCTATTGACGCTTGCGATAAATATGGTATAGCTATGGTGTTTACAGGTATGCGTCATTTTAGGCATTAGGATTAATATATATGAAAATTTAACAGATAGGTCTATTAGATAGAGCCTGTCTAAAAAATAACCGTAAAAAACATAAACTTTTTTATAAATTTGTTTTTTACGGTTATTTTTTTAAATTTCTCTGACCATATTTACGTAGTTTATTACGGCTTTTACAGAATTGTCAATGCCTATTTTTTCTGTGTTTATCGCTATGTCATAGTTGTTTAAATCTGACCATTCATTTCCTGTATAGTAATTATAATAATTGTTGCGTTTTTTGTCCGCTTTTAAAACAGAGGCTGTCGCTTCTTTTTCTGTTTGATTGAATAATTTCATGGTTCTTTTTACGCGGAAATCGCTGTCGGCGTGGAAATATACTCTTGTTAATTTTTTTTCTTCTCTTAAAATATAGTCGGAACAACGACCGACTATTACGCAGGATTTTTCTGACGCTATTTTTTGAATCACTTTCGATTGAATAGCGAAAAGTTTATCATTTGTTAAAAGGTCATCGTTTCTAAAAAAGAGAGAACTCATTGGATTTGAGCCCATTACAAGAGAGTACAGGAAACTGTTTGAGGGAGCTTCGTCCGCTTTCTCAAACACATTCTTACAAAATCCGCTTTCTTTTGAGGCAAGAGAAATTAACTCTTTGTCATAAAAGTCTATTCCTAACTCATCAGCTATTTTTTTACCTATTTCTTTTCCGCCGCTCCCAAACTGACGGCTTATCGTAATAATAAATTTATCGCTCATAAAAATCACCCTTCGCTAAGTATTTTTAATCTCAGGAAAATACTGATTTATAGTAATCCAACCTAAGGCAATACCGCATAATTAAGATTTAATAGATTTTGATGATATTTTCCATTACTACGTCAAAGTCTCTTATCATAGGCTCCGACTATGATTGCGCTCCTTTTCTTTGTACTGAAAAATATCGTCTAAAATCTATTTTATCGAATTATGCGGTATTGCCTTAAAAATAAACAAGTTCGCCGGCGAAAATAATAGACCTGTTTA
>CATJCJ010000515.1 GCA_949738935.1 uncultured Eubacteriales bacterium
AGGTATACCTATTGAAGTTAATGATGAAATTTTAGCAGACGCATTAGACAAGCTGCCGGAAAAACAAAGAAATATTATTCTGCTTTATTATTTCGAGCATAAAACTGATTTGAATATTGCCGTTCAGCTTAATTCTATAAGGCGGACTATAAATTATCAAAGACGAGTTGCTTTAATAGCATTAAAAGAACTCATAAGAAAAAGTGAAGATTGAAAATGAAAATTAAAGATTATAAAAAACTTCTTGACATAAATGTTATTAAAGCAATCAAAAAAAATGATGAAACAGCATTAAATACTTTATGCAAGCATTATGAAAAACTTATTAATGTATATTGCATTAAAATAAAATTTGATGAAAATGGAAATTCATATTATTTCCTTGATGAAGATAAATGTCAGGAAATTAAAAAAGGAATTTTTAGTGCGGCAAGAAAATTTAGAATTTAACAAAATAATTTACATAGGTATTTTGTTTTGTAAATTCTGTAAAGCACATAATTATAGTCTTGATAATTTTAATTATATGCTTTTTGAATTTATAAAACATAAATATAAATTGTATTTTGCACCTTGAAAATTGAATATTGCGGAATATCAATAACTTTAGATTTGTACGAGCCGATTGTTGAATATGCGAGGACTGTCTGTTTCAAAATTACATAGATTAATTTTTGTAATTTATGAAATTGTAAACGAGGAAATATTATTAAGTTGGATATTGAAGTAAAGGCACGAGCAGAAAATATTCAGACAATAAAAATCTTTTGGCAAAAGATTTAAGCGATGATGTGCAAATCCTATAATGATACTTACAGACTACCTGTTCCGCTCACGATGAAGAGGGGAAAGCTGAAACGCTTATGCGGCTTGCCAAGCCTGTTGATGTTCTTTTTAGAAACAAAGAAATTTATAAATCGCAGTCGGCTTATTTGAGGAAAATAAAATTATGAGTAAGCTATTTGGGTTACTCTTGAAATAAACCGATTGCACAACTTATAAAAAGAAACTTACGGGGAGATGAAAAAATGGATATAGAAGCGTTAAAAAATGTTGATATTAGAACTGTCAGCAAAGAAAATCTTGTTGATATTAAAGATGTTAAAATTGATAAGTCTTTAAGTCCGGAGGAAAGGAAAAAGTCTTTTGTGGAACAAGTTAAAAATCCTTATTGCTATATTTGTAATGGATTTATAATAAAATCAAAATTTGCGGAAAGCGGGAATACTTTTGAGGAAAGTTTTAA
>CATJCJ010000516.1 GCA_949738935.1 uncultured Eubacteriales bacterium
ATTTTTAAGGGAGGCTTTTTAAAATGGAAAGAGTTTATAATTTCTCGGCAGGTCCATCTATGTTACCTTTGCCTGTTTTGGAAAAAGTTCAAAAAGAGTTGGTGTGTTACGGCAATTCAGGTATGTCCGTTATGGAAATGAGTCACCGTTCCAAAGATTTTGAGGAAATTATTCAAGATGCCGAAAAACTCTTAAGAGAGCTTATGAATATCCCCGATAACTATAAAGTTATGTTTTTGCAGGGCGGCGGTTCAACTCAGTTTGCGATGATTCCTATGAATCTCTTCAAGAAAAACAAAAAAGCTGATTTTGTTAAAACAGGTCAATGGGCAAAAAAAGCGGCTGAAGAAGCTTCTAAATTCGGTACGGCAAACATTGTGGCTTCCTCAGAGGACAAAACTTATTCCTATATACCTGTTCTTCATAAAGAGGATTTCTCAAAAGACGCTGATTATTTCTACATAACCTACAACAACACAATCTACGGAACAAGATATACGGAACTTCCTGACACCGGTGACGTTCCTTTGGTTGCCGATATATCAAGCAATATTATGTCTGAGGTTATGGATGTAAATAAATTTGGTCTTTTATTCGCCGGAGCTCAAAAAAATGTTGGACCGGCAGGCGTTACAATTGTTATTATGAGAGAGGATTTAATTGGCGAACCTATAGATAAAACCCCAACTATGCTGACATATGAAACTCACGCCAAAAACAACTCTCTTTACAACACACCTCCTTGTTTTGCCATTTATGTAGCGAAACTTGTGTTTGAGTGGATTAAAGAAATGGGCGGTGTTAAAGGCATACAGGCCATAAACGAAAACAAAGCCGGAATTATTTATGATTTTCTTGACGCTTCCACTATGTTTAAAGGCACTGTCGCTTATAAAGACCGTTCCTTAATGAATGTTCCTTTTATCACCGACAGTGATGAACTTAACGCGAAATTTATAAAAGAAGCTACATCAAACGGATTTGTAAATCTTAAAGGACATCGCACTGTTGGAGGTATGCGCGCTAGTATCTATAACGCTATGCCTGTTGAGGGCGTTGAAAAGCTCGTTGAATTTATGAAAAAATTTGAAACTGAGAACAAATAAGGAGATAATAAAATGTATAACGTTTTGACATTGAACAAAATTTCAAAGGTAGGATTAGAAAAACTTCCCGCCGATATATATTCCGTTTCAGACGATACAAAAAATCCTGACGCGATTTTGTTAAGAAGTTTTAAAATGCATGACATGGAACTTCCAAAATCATTGCTTGCCGTAGCCAGATGCGGAGCCGGAGTAAATAACATACCCCTTGACAAATGCGCCGAAAACGGCGTAGTTGTTTTCAACACTCCTGGGGCGAACGCCAACGCCGTAAAAGAGCTTGTTTTAACCGCTCTTTTAATTTCCTCAAGAAAAATTATTGACAGCTATAATTGGGCTCAAGCATTAAATGGTACAGAAGGAATTGCCGCCGCCGTTGAAAAAGGTAAATCTCAGTTCGCGGGACCTGAAATCACAGGCAAAACTTTAGGTATTGTCGGTCTTGGAGCTATTGGTGTTCTTGTAGCGAACGCCGCCTCAGCTCTCGGAATGAAAGTTATCGGCTATGACCCATTTCTTTCTGTAAACGGAGCTTTAAAACTTAACGATTCTGTTATATATACCACAAACCTTGACGATATTTATAATAGCAGTGATTATATCACTGTTCACGTTCCTCTTACACCAGAAACAAAAGAAATGTTCTGCAAAGAGAGTTTCGCCAAAATGAAAGACGGAGTTCGTATTATTAACCTTGCCAGAGGTGAACTTGTAAACGTTGATGACATTAAAGAAGCCATCACAAACGGAAAAGTCGCTAAATTTGTTACAGATTTTCCAAATGAGAATACTGTCGGCATTGACGGCATCATTACTTTACCTCATTTAGGAGCTTCAACTCCCGAAGCTGAGGATAACTGCGCCGCTATGGCGGCAAGTGAGACAAGAGCTTATCTTGAGGATGGAAACATTATCAACTCTGTAAATTATCCAAATTGTGTTTTAAACAAATCCGGAAAAACAAGAGTTTGTGTTCTTTATAAAAACTCAGCGGATGCTGTTTCCGAAATCACAGGCGTATTTGGCGGTAAAAATATTACTCCCGTAAATATGCTCAGCAAAAGCAAAGGCGATTTCGCGTATAGTATTATTGATGTTGACGCTGATATTGATGAAAGTCTTAAAAATTCTGTCGAGTCAATTAACGGCGTTATCAGAGTTAGAATCATTAACCACTAATTTAAAAGCGTGTTGATTTTATCGACACGCTTTTAATAAACCCGTAAAAACCCATTTATAATAACTAAAAACCTTGAGGTTTCACCTCAAACTCCACAAACTTTTTGAAAAAAGTTTGACAAAAACTCTTGTGCGAAACTACGTTTCGCTGAGTTTCACTGAAAATTTTCATTGAACTTATGTTAAATTAGTATGTATTATTTATAGTCAATCAACTTGAAAATGGAAAAAAGGAGGCGAGACAAAAATTATTTTCGCAAGGCAGCGGAGGGAGAGCATAGCCGAAGCCTATGCCAACCGACGATAACACAGCGAAAAGGATTTTTGACCGCCGAACTTTTTCATTTTTAAGTTAATTGACTATAATATTTATTTTTACATTTCAATTTTAATATTTTAAAGGAGGGATAATTATGTCAGTTGTAAAACCATTTAAAGCTGTAAGACCAACGGCTGAGCTTGCGAGTAAAGTTGCCGCTTTGCCATATGATGTAATGAATAGTGATGAGGCAAGAGAAATGGTTATTGGAAATCCATATTCTTTTCTTCACGTTGATAAGGCTGAAATTGACCTTGATAAAAACATTAATATTTATGACGATAAGGTTTATGAAAAAGCCGCCGAAAATCTTCAAAAAATGATAGACGACAAAGTTTTTATTCAAGATAATAAGCCTATGTTCTATATATATACGCTTACTATGAATGAAAAATCTCAAACCGGTCTTGTGGCTTGTACTTCTATTGATGAATATTTAAACAATAAAATAAAAAAACACGAGCTCACCCGCGAGGAAAAAGAAAAAGACAGAATCAGACATGTTGACACCTGCAACGCCAACACAGGTCCCATTTTTCTTACTTATAAGGCAAAATCTAAAATTACGGAAATAATAAACGAACAAAAGAAAAACACCTCTCCCATTTATGACTTTGTATCTGATGACAATATTCGTCATACAGTTTGGATTATTGACGATGATAGTATTATTTCCTCAATTATTGAGGAATTCAAAACTGTTTCCGCGTTATATATCGCTGACGGACATCACAGAACAGCTTCCGCTGTCAAAGTTGGAATTAAAAGAAGAGAAGAAAACACACCTTTTAACAAAAATGCCGAATTTAATTTTTATTTATCAGTTTTATTTCCTGACAATGAGCTTTTTATTATGGACTATAACAGAGTTGTAAAAGATTTAAACTCCCTTTCAAAAGAAGAGTTTTTTGATAAAATAAAAGAATCTTTTAAAATCTCCGAATGCGATAATAATAACTCTCCCTATAAACCATCTTCTCCAAATACTTTTGGTATGTATATCGACGGAAAATGGTTTTCACTCTCAGCGAAAAAAGATATTACCTCAAGCGATGACCCTGTTTTAAGCCTTGATGTCTCAATTTTACAAAACTATCTTTTAAGCCCAATATTAGGGATAGGCGACCCAAGAACTGATAAAAGAATAGATTTTGTCGGAGGAATAAGAGGCCTTTCAGAGCTTGAAAAAAGAGTTGACAGCGGTGAAATGAAAGTCGCTTTTTCCATGTATCCAACAACTATGACTCAGCTTATGAATATAGCTGACGCCGGAAAAATTATGCCCCCAAAATCCACATGGTTTGAGCCAAAACTCAGAAGCGGGCTGTTTATCCATAAATTATACTAGAAAGAAATACCCGCACAAATTTAACAAAACAAATTTGTGCGGGTATTTTATTTAATTTTATGAATAACAATCTATTTTACGTAAATAATAACTTTGTGACAAAAATATTGTATTATTTGAAAGGAGCTTTTAAAAAATTATGACTAAATTTACAACAGGGCTTATCGCGGGAGGAATTATCGGCGCTATTGGTCTTACATGCGCTCTAAGCGATAAAAAGACAAGACAAAAACTTGTTCATAACGGAAAAAAAATGATTAACAGAGCAGAAGATGTTATGGATATGGTTGACTAAAAATTTTAAAGGC
The DNA here is from genome assembly GCA_949738935.1 of uncultured Eubacteriales bacterium. Lineage (GTDB taxonomy): Bacteria > Bacillota > Clostridia > Lachnospirales > CAG-274 > MGBC114079. Next base: position 4,261 of record CATJCJ010000516.1, read on the forward strand.
AATACCATAAAATGAGGTATTGCCTTTATCTTAAATTTCATAATAAACTTAAAATATAAACCATTACTTATTATACAGAGTAACCTTATTTTTTCCTGTTTTTTTACTTATATACATTGCGTCATCAGCTCTTTCTATACAATCAGTCGCCTCAGAATCCGATTTTTTAAACGTAGATATACCTATAGAGGCGGTTACTTTTATTTTATGCTCAGTAGTTATTACCGTCAAATTTTCTATAGTCACTCTTATTTTCTCAGCTATAATCAAAGCTGATTTTATATTTGTATACTTAAAAAATATAACAAATTCTTCCCCGCCCCACCTTGCCAATATATCCTCTCTTCGTATACACTCTCTAACAGCGTTTGATACTTGAACCAAAACAGCGTCTCCGGCTGAATGACCATATGTGTCATTAACTCTTTTAAAATTATCTATATCAAACAAAATAGCGGAGCTTGGAAGATGCCCCTGAAGGAAATTCCGAAAAACATTTGTCATTTTCTCATTTAAATATTTTCTGTTATAACATTTTGTAAGAGCGTCTGTTTCCGCCAGCCTTTTTAACTCCTCATACTTTTCATCAGTCTTTATTTTTTCAGATAAAAACTTGGTTTCAAGTTTCTTATAATAAAGAGATTCTATATAACACAGAAAAATAAACAAACCCATTATCAAAAAAATCATAACCACCAAAAAAGCCGGCATTGTATTTTCATTATATATTCCCAAACCCGATACATATTTTTCCGATTGATTTTTTAAATCATTGTCATAAAAACAACTTGTAACAATCAACCTCAATTCAGGAATAAGACGACTATAAAAGGTACGCTTTTCTGAGATTTGATACTCACTGTCATAAAATATTTCCGATTTAAGAGCTTTATTATTTTCCGAAAGCTCAGCCAAAGTTTCATACGACGGATAAAATTGAGCCTTTGCCTCAGTATTTTTATCATAATAAGTAAAAGTTTCATCTATTTCAACATATTCCGAGCTATACATATTATATACAGCTATATTGCTTTCACTATAAGAATCCACCTTTTGAAGATAAACCTCAAAATCCTGACTATCTTTAGCTATTCCTTTTATAAAGTCTAATATATATTGCTCTTTTTCCTCTATTTCATTACTTTTCAAATCTTTCAAATTATATGAGACAGAGTCACAAATATTTTCTATATAATTTACAATATTTTGTTTTGATGTATCATATAACATATTATAATATGTATCTTTTACATTATTTCTGTTATAATCCGCGGCAAAAAATATTATAGCTATAAAGGATGCTGAAATCATTAAAAATATTACAAAAAGAACTATATAAAATTTATATCTAAGTTTTATCATATTTTTCTCTCTTTTCTCAAAATTTTCAGTTTTCAGAAACGTCCTACTATTAAATTATAACATTTCAACAGTATTTTAACAAGAAAAAAATAGTTAAATTGTAATATTTATAATTAAAAGGTATTACCCCGCGGCAATACCTTTTAGACAAGTTTTAAAATCACTATAGGAGCTTAATTAAAATACCTGTTTATATCTTCCTTGCTTATAGCTGGGTGAAGAGCTATATTTATACCATTTGAGATAATATTAGCAAGCCTTTTAACAACAGCGTCAACTTCTTTTGGCGTCACAAACATATTTCCATTACAAGGCGTTAAAATTTCATAAATTAAATTATATTTTTCATCTTTATCAAGAGTTTGAAGCATTTTATAAAACTCTCCGCCCTTTTTCGCTTTTAAGCTCATCTCATTAAGAACTTTATCCATTGTGTCATTTATAAGAGTGGCTGCGTCAACAACAGTAGGCACTCCGATAGCAATTACAGGAATGCCCAAAGTATCTTTATTTAGTGCCATCCTTTTATTTCCAACACCCGAACCCGGGCTTATCCCTGTATCAGACATTTGAATTGTAGCGTTTATTCTCTCAGTTTTTCTGGCGGCAAGAGCGTCAACGGCGATAATCAAATCAGGCTTTATACTTTCACAAATACCTTTTATTATCTCACCCGTCTCAATTCCCGTTATTCCCATAACACCGGGAGAGATAGCGCTGACAGCCCGAACATCGTGGTCTATACTCTCCGGAAGACTTTCAGTTATATGTCTTGTAACAAGTATTTTAGAAATAACAAGAGGTCCAAGGGCATCAGGTGTTATATTTCTGTTTCCAAGCCCCACAATCAATATAAGAGACTTTTTCTTAAGCTTTGTCAGCTCAGCTATATTCTCACTTAAAACTTTTATTATTTCCTCATGAGTATCAGTATCATTTTCTTTCATAGCCGGAGATTCTAAGGTTATATAACTACCCATAGGCTTTCCCATACTTTTCTCGCCATTTTTATTGGTAATTTTAACTTTTGTAAGTTTTATATTATCATTTATACTTTCTTCCTTTATTTCAATTCCATCAAGCTCGTGACCACCCCTCTCACTTTCAGTTTTTTCCTCTCTTTCCTTTGCTTTTTCGGCTGAGAGAATAATTTCTGTAGCCTCAATAGCGAGGTCTGTTCTAACAGAAAAATTTTTTTCTTTCATAGTCACTCAACACCTCTTTTTATTTTTATCACGTAATATCTTAGAGCGTATCTGAAAACTAAAATACGCGCAAAAAATAATAAAAAAGTAAAACAATCAAGTTTGTAGCCAATACATTTAAAAATAAACAAGCTCGTAGGCTAAAAATCTTTTTCGCTGTGTTATCACCAGCTGGCATAGGCAGACTTGCATTTTTTCAAGCGTATTGACTGCAACAGCAGAAGCCGAGCTTTCAGATAAGTTCTAATACAATTTTATTTTTTTCTAAAATATCAAAATTATTCATTGACTTAGCCTCATTTTTGGTATAGAATAAATAGTGATTATTCCGGTCTTTGAGTACGTTGCTCAAAGATAGTCTTATATGACGATATTTTACCCTCTATATTTCGGAATAAATTTTACATTTGTATTTTTAAATTAATTATAAATTACTTTATCTAGGAGGAAATTGAATTGGCTAATATAAAATCCGCTAAAAAACGTATTAAAGTTATCGCTAAAAAAACTATGAGAAATAAAATGATTAAATCCGCGACAAAAACAGCTATAAAAAAAGTTATCGCTGCCGCTCAAAATGGTAATAAGGAAGAAGCCAAAGCTTCTCTCATAGCCGCTGTAAAAACTATTGATAAAGCTTGTTCAAAAGGTGTTTATCACAAAAACAACGCTTCAAGAAAAAAATCAAGACTTTACAAAATTGTAAATAAAATTGCCTAAAAAATCGAGCAGGAGGCTGCTCCTTTTAGCCTCCTGCTCGCCGTGCGAGGCGGCGGTAAGCCTTTGCTTACAAATTTCATTGCGCCGCCTCTGTAC
>CATJCJ010000517.1 GCA_949738935.1 uncultured Eubacteriales bacterium
ATTTCAAGTTCATATGCTGACAGGGGGATTTTTTCCATGATCTGTGTCTGCTCCTTTGCCGTCAGTTTTTCAAACGCACCCGGAAAGGCTGCCAGAAGCGCCGCATATAGGGATACACTGAACACTCCCCTCTGCATCATCATATATAAAACCACATCTGCGCTTTCCCCCGTGAGGCCATGGTCTTTCAGGTAAATGGCAGTTGTATTTATACCCGCATGGTTACGTGCAAAAGCAGCTATAACATGGGCCGCGAGTGCTGTGTTCCCATTCTCCCTTGCAGACTGCTCAATCCCCTGTAAATAAGATTTGTTGAGCCTTTGGGATAAAACCGGTCTCTTCCCAAAAATCTTCGCGAAATCCTCCCCGAAGAAATCCCGGCAGACAGCCCAGTTCCTGTAATAGGCTGTCCGCTGCGCAGCCATATACCCTTCCCCGGAATCAATATGATGGCATTCTGCAATGAGGATGAGTTTCCCGAAAAACTTTCTGAGGTCAGGGACAATCTCTGAGCGGAGTTTTCCATGCCCCGTTTTCTGCGGTACGTTATTTGCCAGCTCCATCTTCCTTATGGTGTATAGGGCTACATCCTCATATGTCCCTACTGGTATGGCACCATTCAGGATATCCTCCCGCAGCGTGCCCGTCCTGATCTTGAACGGGTTATCGTCCGCTTTCAGGCAAGGGTATACCCATCTGCTGCAGATGTCAGAAGACCGCCATCCGCAGACGTAATGGCAGGACAGGAACAGCCATGCCTCCGCATAAAGGTGGTTCCCCAGCGCCTTTTCCGTCAGGCTGTGCTCCCTTCCGTAATCTTCATTGAACAGAATCCTCGCCAGCCCCACATAATCCTCATAAGGATACGCCGGCTTCCCATGGTAATCTTTCTTTTTCAGCTTAATGTTATGGTAGCCTACCTTTTCACGCATGGAAACATACTGAAGGAACCCTGCCAGCAGTTCCTTCGTCTTTGCCGTTCCCGCATCCTCAACCGCCAGCACGGCATCTTCATCCGATAATTCTTTCACTTCCGGAAGACGGAAAATAATCTTTACAAAATCTGTTACCGATGGGGTATACAGGTTATCCCCATCCCAGACAGACATAAGATAATTTCTGATATGTTTTCTGGCAACTGGATGCCCTTTATCCTGACAGATAATCTTAGTTATCTTTTCTTCCTCCGTCAGCCCGTATTCCCTGAAAAACTCCTCGCTCTTAAACCCGAGGAACAGGGCATCTTCATTACCGATGTAAAATTCCTCATTCTTAGGGATTTCAAACAGGACTGTCTCTGGCTCATGAACCCGTATCCCGAAATAACCATTATGCTCCAGAAAATCAATATATTTATCCCTGTGCTTCACATACCTGGATTCAAAACGCCCATTGTCATACTGCTTCAGAAACTTCCTTAGACCAGTGAGCGATTCTTTCTGTTCCATGATCCTGGCGCAGTCAGCCGCTGAAACCAACCCGCAATGAGATCCTATAACGCCGCTTTCAATGTGGTACTCTAAAATGTCCGGTCTTACGCCGGTCATCTGTGCCGCATCCGCAATCGTCATTAAGTTTTCCCCAATGTTTTTATTATCAGGCATCGGCTCCACCATCCTTCCATGAATCAGCCCCATCAAGTATCCATGACTGGAATGTATAGGAGCTTTCCCTGAACATTTCTATGAGGCTGGCATTCTCATGGATGTAATCGTCCATGGACTCCTGGCAGGAGTCCCCGCGCCACCTCATAATCTCACCGCTGGTCAGCCTTGCTTTTGTGAGCAGGTACATCGTAAACCAGTGGCGGAACATATGCGCTCCAGGATACTCGCTTTCATAGGTTTCAATAAAAGCTGCGTGATCCGCATAAGTTCCCTGCGCTTCGCATGTCCTTTTCAGTGAGGGGAGGAACCTCTGGTAAAACAGCTGCTTCACCCTGTC
>CATJCJ010000518.1 GCA_949738935.1 uncultured Eubacteriales bacterium
CCATATAAACAGGATAATTGGAAGTAAATGGAAACAAATAAAACCATATTACCTATACAAAAATGTATAGAAGTAGCTTTGAATTTGCGAGTGGGAATAACCTATAAATACTGTGAAATGCCTGAAATACAAGGCTTTCACAGTATTTTTTTGCATTTGTGACAATAAAATGACAATAATTTTTAAATATAGCATTATTCCTCATTTGTTTTGCTTGGAGGAATATAATTTTTTATCATTAGTCCATCTGTTCCCCGCTTTACAATTATTGGTGAATCAATTTGAGTGAATTTGAATTTATTATATAGTTCTTCTGCCTGTAATTCAGCAAGTTCTTTAAGGTCAGGCGTATCAATAGTTTCTGTATTTTTGTTTATAATATCAATTTTATCTTTTATGTTTGCCCAATTTGCTATAAATTCCTGTAATTGAGGGTTATCAAACTTTAAGCTTACAGTTTTTGGGTCATATTTTCCGTTAATTTGTTTTCCAGTAAGTTTAATATCAACAAAATCTTCAATTAAAAATAATAAGGCAGCTACAGCTCCTACTGTATCAACTTCCGTATCATAGAAAGCAGTTTTGGTAATTCCTAAACTGTTACATAATTTATTCATTTGCTCAGTTCTTGGTTTACTTGCATTTGTTTCATATAATTTTATGGCACTTAAACTTATTCCTGATATTTCAGATAATTGTTTTTGTGTCAATCCCCTCATTTGTCTGAATATCCTCAATTTATCACTCAAATTCATCTTTACTCACCTCATAATAATAAGATTAATTATAAATATTATAACTTATTTAATAAAAAAAGTAAATATTTAAATAAACTTCTTGACAATAAAAATAATTTAAGGTATGATATATTTATCATAAGGTTTAAGTAAATTATACCTCATGATAAATAATTTATATTATAAGGAGAATTTTATATGAATGAGAGAAAATTTGTAAATGCCCAGATACTTTCAGAAGAACTTGGTGTTTCAAAGCCTTTTGCTTATAAGCTTATTTCAAATTGGAACAAAGAACTTGAAAAAGCGGGATTTTGTACAATTCACGGCAGGGTACCTCGTGCTTATTATGAAAAGAAATTTTTTGGATTTGCGGATGTTGCTAAGGAGGTTTGATAGATGGCGGTAATAAAAAATGATAAAACAGGCTGTTGGGAAGTCCGTACATACTACAAAGATATTAATGGCGAACGTAAACAGAAAACAAAACGAGGTTTTAAAAAGAAATCAGATGCTCAGAAGTGGGAACAGGACTTCAAAAATAAGGAAGATTTAGATTTATCAATGAAGTTTAAAGATTTTGTTGAAATTTACCTTAACGATATAAAGCCAAGAATTAAGCTTACAACTTGGTTTACAAAGAAAAGCATAATAGACAATAAAATTCTTGACTATTTTGCTAAAATGCCTATGAATGAGATTAAGCGTACTGATATTATAAATTGGCAGAATATATTGCTTAAACATAAAGATTCTAACGGCAAAGGATATTCAAAGCAGTATCTCAGAACAATACACAATCAGCTTAGTGCAATATTGAACCATGCTGTTAACTTATACGGATTAAGAGATAATGCGGCAAGAAAAGCAGGGAGCATAGGTTCTAAAACAGAAAATCTTAAAGAAACTCTTATATGGACTCCTGCCGAATATATGAAATTTGCTGAAGCTATTTCTGATAAAACAATATCTTATTACGCTTTTGAAATTCTCTATAACTGTGGTTTGCGTGTTGGTGAACTGTTAGCATTAACGCAAGAAGATTTTAATTTTGAGAAAAATACGCTTAGAATAAATAAAAATTTTCAGCATATTGATAGCAAAGATATTATAACTACACCAAAAACACCGCAGTCAAACAGAATTATTATACTTTCTGAATTTATTATTGAAGAAATCAAAACTTATTTTGATATGCTTTATGAAAATAAGCCTGACGATAGAATATTTCCAATTTCAAAGGCTTATTTACATCACGAACTTGACAGAAGTGCTAAACTTGCAAATGTAAAACGTTTGACAATACATCAGCTTCGTCATAGTCATATATCAAATCTTATACATCTTGGTTATACAGCTGTTGAAATAGGTAAGAGAGTGGGACACTCGGCACAGGAAATAACATTCCGTTATGCTCACGAGTTTCCAACAATACAATCAGATATGGCACAAACGCTTGATAATGAGAGGAGGTCTTTAATAAATGTCAGCGAAGAACAGAGATAACAAAAACAGGTGGAGAAATAAAACAATAGCTTTCAGAATGTCGCCTGAAGAAGCAGCGGAACTTGATAGTAGAATAAAATTATGCGGATATGGCAAAAGACAGGATTATATAATTGAAAGTGTTCTAAATCAAAAAATTGTGGCAAAAGGAAATCCATATATGTTTGTTCAGTTCAAAAACCATCTTTTGATGATAAAAAGTAAAATTGAAAATTCGCATAATTTGAAAGATAGTGAGGAAATAATTTCTTGCTTAAATACAATGTGTGAAATTCTTAAAGCTTTTGAAGAAAGGAAGGATTGAGCAATGGCGGGCAAAAAAGAAAAGACCGTTCCTAAGGAAAAACAAATTGTCCAGAGTTGCAATCCATTGGAACAGTCTAACCACAAAAATATTATAACAGAAAAGCAAACAGTTTTCAATCCCGATTTAGATGTTTTGTCATTTGATAAAATTGAAATTGAAAATATAAAATGGCTTTTTTATCCATATATTCCTTTTGGCAAAGTTACAATAATACAAGGCGACCCAGGTGAGGGAAAAACAACGCTTGTTTTAGAGATTATTGCTCGTCTTACAAACGGTCAGCCTATAATTGACGGTTATAAAGCATTTGAGCCTATGAATATTGTTTATCAAACTTGTGAAGACGGTCTTGCGGATACAATAAAGCCAAGGCTGATTAAATCAGGTGCGGATTGTTCAAGAGTTCATACAATTATTGACGATAATGTAACTCTTACAATGACAGACACAAGAATTGAAGAAACAATATCCGCAAAAAATATAAAACTTCTTGTTCTTGACCCAATACAGGGATTTCTCGGAACTGATGTTGATATGCACAGAGCAAATGAGATAAGACCAGTAATGAAAAGACTTGCGAATTTAGCTGAAAAGTACAGCTGTGCGATAATTCTAATAGGTCATCTTAATAAATGCATTCAAGGCGGAAAAGCTTCATACAGAGGTCTTGGCTCAATAGATTTTCAAGCATCGGCAAGAAGCGTTTTGCTTGTTGGAAGATTAAAAGATAATCCTAAAATAAGAGTGTTATGTCAAACCAAAAATTCTCTTGCGGAAGAATCAAAAGGTTTAGCTTTTAAAATAGGCGGTGAGAAAAGTTTTGAATGGCTTGGCGAAACAGACGTTACTCCAGATAAACTCTTAAACGGTGCATCAGATGTTAAAATTTCAAAGAAAACCGCTGCTGAAAATTTCTTAAAAGAGTTTTTGGCAGACGGCGAAAAATCACAAAAC
>CATJCJ010000519.1 GCA_949738935.1 uncultured Eubacteriales bacterium
GTTTTCTTCCCTGTTCCAAAATATTATAAAACATATTCGAAGACATAATACTAGTTTTCTTTTCATGAGGAATATAACAATGTATACATCGTTCATTACATTTACTAATTATCTCTATATGTAAACTTGTCAGTTGAGGAAGACCGTTGAAGTATTTATCAAAAAAATCCTGAGTGGAATTTTCAGATTCTTTTTGCACTTTACATGAATCCTTTAAATTTCTACGCCCTGCCCCTTTATAAGAAAATCTATAGTCTTTTCTATTACATTCCTGTGGTGTCTCCCCTGAAACAACAAATCCATCTTCTTCGAGTTCTAAATAGAACTGTATAGCATCTGACTTAACTATTTCAACATCCACTTCCACAAACTGCTTGCATATTTTTTCAGCCAAATCTTCAATTGACATAGGATTCCTGCTTAAAACAGACAAAAAAACTGCACCACTTTCAGATACAATTTTATCACCAATATTTTCTTCATCATCATTTGCTAATTTATATCCAAAATTCCTATTATCCGTTATATACCCAAAATCTCCATAATTTCTGTACATAACATTAGATTTTTGCTTAAAGTACATATATTATCTCCTTTATAAACAAACGACAATGTTACATATAACATCGTCGTTTGAGATTTAATATCTTTTATCGTCCGCCTGGTCCTGGTGGATTACACGGTCTACCACTTGGCTTACTGTTTGGACGACATTCTGCCATCTGCACAGTGCTCTGTGCTAAAACAGAAGGCTTTTCATATTTCATACTTCTCACCCCCTCTCTATATTTATACATTTGTCAGAAAATCTTATTTATACAAACATTAAAATAAATAGATTTACTCATCCCCATATCAACTAAAACATAATTTATGTTATGCACAAAAAATAATTAAAAATTAATACTAACCTTTCTATGTGTATTGTAAAACCATTCCACCTATATCATAACATAAAATAAGAAAATATCAATAAAAACATCTAATCAAACACTTTCAACCTTCTCACAATCTCCTCTGGCTCTGGCAACATTTCCTTCATATCTTCCGGCAGGGAATCACTCAGCTTATAAGTTGCCACCCCAATCGGCACATTCGATTGTTTCAAAGCATATTCCACATATGTCTTATCTTTACTTTTGCAAATAATAATGCCGATAGACGGATTTTCCTCTGGCAGTTTTACCTGCTCGTCCAACGCTGTCAGA
>CATJCJ010000520.1 GCA_949738935.1 uncultured Eubacteriales bacterium
AAAGCCAACCTGGTGGTGCGGCAGGCCATACTGCTGACGCTGGTGCTGTCGGTGATCGCTTCGGTGCTGGGGTACATATTCGCCGAGCCGATGATCCGCTTTATGGGAGCCTCTGATGCCCAGTCGCTCGAAGGCGGCACGGTCTATCTGCAGATCCAGATGCTGGGGTTCGTCTTCATGGCCCTGACTACCACCGTGACAGCGGTGCTGCGCGGGGTGGGCGATTCCCGGACGGCGATGCTCTATAACCTGGCCGCCAACCTGGTCAATGTTGTCTTCAATTATCTGCTGATCTACGGCCATTTCGGCTTCCCGAAAATGGGAGTCGCCGGCGCTTCTTTGGCAACCATTATTGGTCAGTTTGCCGCCTTCTTAGCTGCGGCAGTCTGTATCCTCAAAGGCCGCGGCTACCTGCGGCTGCGCTTCAGCGAAGGGTTTAAGCCTGACCGGGAGATGCTGGGGAATATCTTCAACATCGGCCTTCCGGCAATGATCGAACAGCTGCTGATGCGGGCCGGCATGATCATCTATTCCAAAACTGTCGCCACGCTGGGGACGGTATCCTTCGCCACCCATCAGGTCTGCATGAATATCCAGGCCCTCTCCTTCATGAACGGCCAGGCCTTCGCTGTGTCGGCGACGACGCTGATGGGCCAGAGCTTGGGCAGACGGCGGCCGGATATGGCCCAGGCCTACTGCAGCCGCACCCGCCGGGTGGGAATGTTCGTCGCTATCGTGATCGGGCTTTCCTTTATTTTCTTCGGCCGCCAGATGGTGTCGCTTTATAATGATGATCCTCAGATCGTTGAGATGGGGGCGCGAGTGCTGCTGCTGGTGGCGGTGATGCAGCCGCTGCAGTCCTCCCAGTTTATCATTGCGGGCGCGCTGCGGGGCGCAGGCGATACCCGTGCTACGGCGGTCATCACCTTTATCACCGTATTGATCGTGCGGCCGGTATCGGCGATCATTTTGGTGCAGGGGCTGCACTGGGGGCTGGAGGGCGCCTGGATCGCGATGGCGCTGGATCAGCTGCTGCGGTCGATTTTGGTGCTGGCGCGCTACCAGAGCGGCAAATGGAAGACGATTCGTCTAAAAAACAACTAACCTGTCTGTCTTTGCCAAGGCAAAAAAGTTTTACTCGATTTTTTTCAAAAAATCGCGGGAGCCTGGGGGCAGAGCCCCCGGTCGCGGCTCGCAAGCCGCGAAATCCTGCTCTTCCGCGCTCGGCGCGGACAGAAATATAA
>CATJCJ010000521.1 GCA_949738935.1 uncultured Eubacteriales bacterium
ATTACCTAAAGGTAAAAAAATATTTATATAAAAAAATACAATTACGCTGTAAAATCTCAGAACCTGTCTAAAATCTAAAAAAAGCTTGTCTGAAAACAAAATATACACAAAAAATCAGCGAAAGTAAAATCATTTTGGAGCGTAATGATGTTATTTTCACTGATTTCTTAGGGAAACACCGCACAAAGAGGAAATAAAAATAATTTTACAAAAAAATACGCTCCAAGCGGGTTTAAAAACCCGCACTTCCGCTAAATTTTTTTGCCGCTCACGCTAAAATCATTTTTATTTTTGAATTATGCGGTATTTCCTTAGATATTTTAATAGTTTTTAGACAGGCTCTCAGGAGGTAAAAAAATGAATTTAACATGGGACTTATCACCGCTTTATAAAAATATTGACAGTGACGAATTTAAAAATGATAAAAAAAATTACAAAAAAAAGATTAACGAATTAAATATATGGACAGAAAAAAACTTTTTAACCACGGAAAACGCCCAAGAAAAAATAGAAAATTATATAACTCAAAAAAACGAGCTGACCAAATACAATAAATTAGCTTTATATCTAAATCTTTTATCAAGCACTGATACTTCCAACGAAAAAATTTTAAAAGAAATAGATGAGACAGAAGAAATTGAGTTAGAAATAACAGCACATGAAATCAATTTTATTCAATACTTAAAAAAAATTCAAGATATTGAAGAAATAATAAAAACCTCAAAGATACTGCCCGATTACAGTTTTTATATAAAAAAATTAAAAAAATATAGCAAACACACTCTTTCCCCAACCGAGGAAAACATAATATCAAATATGAAAAAGAACGGCTCAATGCTTTTTAAAAAACAATGGGAACAACTCTCATCAAATCTTCTTGTTGATATAGAAAAAAACGGAAAATTACAGCAATTACCCCTTTCAGTAATAAGAAATCTAGCGTATGACAGCGACCCCAATATACGAAAAAGAGCGTACAAAAGCGAGTTAAATTCATACGAAAAAATTGACACTTCCGCCGCCTTTTCATTAAACGGAATAAAAGGAGAAGTAATAACCATTTCAAAAATACGAGGATACTCATCTCCTCTTGAAATGACTTTAAAGAGTTCAGGAATAGATAAAAAAATACTTAACACAATGTTTTTCTCAATAAAGGAACACATCCCATTTATACAAAAATATTTTTTAAAAAAAGCGGAAATTTTGGGTCACAAAAACGGACTGCCTTTTTATGACCTTTTCGCCCCAATAGATAAAAACGACATAAAATTCACTTATAATGAAGCGAAAGATTTTATAATTAAAAACTTTACGGCTTTCAGTGAGAAACTTGGAAATTTTGCCAGAAACGCTTTTGACAAAAACTGGATAGATGTACTCCCCAAAAAAGGTAAAGTAGGAGGAGCGTTTTGTGAGGGAATACACTCAATTAGAGAAAGCCGAATACTAACAAATTTCACGGGCACATTAAATGACGCGATAACACTGGCTCACGAACTTGGTCACGCCTATCACGATTATTGTCTTTACGATGAAAAAGAGTTAAACAGCGACTACCCAATGCCCATAGCTGAAACCGCCTCAACATTTTGTGAGACAATAATACTAAATTCAGCGTTAAAAACAGCCAATCAGCATGAGAAAAAAATAATCATAGAAAATGACCTTTCCGGAATAGCCCAAACAACTATAGATATATATAGTCGTTTTCTATTTGAGGACGAGTTATTCAAAAGACGTAAACAAAGTTTTGTATCGGTGAACGAACTAAAAGAAATAATGTTAAAAGCCCAAAAAGAAGCCTATGGCAAAGGACTTGATGAAAACTACCTGCACCCCTATATGTGGATATGCAAACCTCATTATTATGATGCGGATTTCAACTATTACAATTTCCCCTACGCTTTCGGACTTCTTTTCTCAAAAGGTCTGTACTCGAAATACTTAAAAAACGGCGATAACTTTATTGAATTATACGACAAAATGCTTTCCATAACGGGAAAAAACAACATATCTTCCTGCGCTAAGCTTTGCGGAATAGACCTTTATGACCCAACCTTCTGGAATTCCGCTCTAAAAATTATAAAAGATGAAATTAATGATTTTTTAAACCTATAAAAACCTTGGGTTTTGTCCAAACCTACCCGCTTTTTTAAAAAAACGAGGCAAAAACTTTTCCGCGAAACTACGTTTCTCTAACAGAAAACGGGAAATAGGCGTTTAAAAATTTTGATTTCCATAATTTTATATTTTTGTTGACTTGTCCTTCCTTAAGTGATAAAATGGAATAAAGAGTCAAGGCTCTGAATATTGCAGAAAACGAGGTGTATTTTAAAATGAATGATGTCCTTAAAAAACTTAGTGCTATTGGTATTGTTCCCGTAATCAAAATCGATGATGTTGAAAAAGCTGTTCCTTTGGCAAAAGCTTTAGTTGCCGGAGGAATTCCATGCGCTGAAGTAACTTTCAGAACAGAACAGGCTGAAGAAGCCATAAAAAGAATGGCGAAAGAAGTACCGGAAATGATAGTCGGCGCCGGCACAATCCTTACTCCCGAACAAGCTGACAAAGCAATCGCTGCCGGTTCAAAATTCCTTGTAAGCCCCGGTCTCAATCCAAAAGTTGTTAAACATTGTATTGACAAAGGATATCTCATCACTCCTGGAACATCAAATCCAAGTGATGTTGAGGTAGCGATTGAGCTTGGTCTTGAGGTTGTTAAATTCTTCCCTGCTGAGGCAGCCGGCGGAATCAAGATGATTAAATCTATGGCGGCTCCTTACACAAAAATAAAGTTTATGCCAACAGGCGGTATAAACGCTGACAATCTTAACAATTATCTTTCATTTAACAAAATTATTTGCTGCGGCGGAAGCTGGATGGTTAAAGATGACCTTATTCAAGCCGGAGAATTTGACAAAATCACAGAACTTTGTAAAGAAGCCGTTTCAAAAATGCTTGGTTTTGAAGTCGCTCATGTGGGAATTAACACAGAAAATGAGGAAGAAGCCAAAAAAGTCGCAAACCTATTCAACAAACTTTTCAACTTCCCAATCAAAGACGGAAACAGCGCTGTATTCGCCTCAACAGGCGTTGAGGTAAGAAAACAAATGTTCCTTGGCAAAAACGGACACATAGCCATCAAAACAAACTATATGGACAGAGCTATGGCATACATCGAATCAATGGGCGGAACATTTAATATGGAAAAAGGCGTAGCCAAAGATGACAAAGGAAATATCAAAGCAATCTACCTTAACGAGGATTTCGGCGGATTTGCTATTCACTTAGTTCAGAAATAAAATTACTTTACCTCATAAAAATCCCCCTTGCTTTTTAAGCAAGGGGGATTCACATTTTTCCTTATTATTTTTCAACTTTATATTTATAGCAGTAAAGTAACAATTATAACAATTAAATATTGATGTAATAGATAATACAAACAGAAAAAACATTTAAAAGTTTTTCCTCTCTCCATTAGACCTTATCTGTCAATTTTCCGGTTTCCGATGAAATCTATTATATAAGTACATAAGTATCTACACCAAAATCATAAAATACTAAATTAAATTCAAAAATAGTATATTTAATTCTATCCCTTTAATTAAACGCTCTATCTGATTTTGCTAATGAAAAAATACCATTTAAGTTCTTTGTCGAACAGTGAATTTCAACTTCATAGCTATAGCTGCTTTCACCAAGCGCTTTTACCCAAGTAATCTGACCGCCTTTATATGGTGGTATACTAATTGTTTTTACCCCATAAACACTCATAGTCACAGTCTCACCGGTATTATTTGAATAATACGCTTTTCCAAAAGACTGGTCATTTGTTAATTTTATATTTGTATAAAAATTATTTGTGCCTGTAATTAAATAATTTGAATACTCATAACTTGTATCATATGGCATAATTCCACTATCTTCTGTTGTGTCAATATCAAAATAAGTCACTTCTATATCTGTCGCGTATTCAGTATCGTGAAACTTTTCCGCAAAAGCGCAGCTGCCGCTTAAAATCGCTGTACAACATAAAACAGCCACAGGTGCTAATATTTTTCTAAAAAACTTCATAAACAAAATCTCCTAAAAAATAAATAATAAATTTAAATAAGCATTATGATATTTACTATCATCATTTATTATACATTTTCTTATCGATAATATTTTCTACTATAAGTAATTATACTTAAAATATAACAAAAAAATATTTTACGAGTGCGTAAGCACTACTAGACGATAAGCGAATTGCAAAGCAATTTACAGCCCGTACAAGTAAAATAATTTTTTTGTAACTTTTAAAATGTAATTACTATAATTTATTATTGAATGGGAGAATCTGATACCGCCAGAGAAAACGTCCCATTTAGTTTCTTTTCTGAGCAAGAAATATTAACTTCATACTTACTAGTAAAAAATGATTTTTCCCACGTAATAGCCCCACTTGAATATGGTTGAATATGAATACTATCTTCACCTTTAACCCACATTTGCACAGTTGCGTCAGTATTATTGTAATAATGTGCTTTAGCGTATGGTCTGTCACTATCCATAATTATACTCTTACTATAATTATTTGTTCCACTTATTTTTTTATTAGAACATATATAATCTTTAGAAAGAGGGTCGATTCCTTCTTCCATATATGAAAAATCATTTAATTTATCCTCTTCAGCAAATGCACAGCTACTACTCAAAACTGACACATAGCATAAAGCTGATACAAATAAAATAATTTTCTTTTTCATAAATAAAACCCCCTAAAAAAATAAATTTAAACATTACGATATTCAATTTAAAAACGTTTTTAATTTATAATATCTAAAACATATTATATAATCATAATTTTTATTTGTCAATACTATTTTGACGAAAAAAATAATTTTTTAGAATTAATTGACAACTCTATAAATACTGTTATAATTAAATTGGGCAGTCAGTCTGCGGGGGTTCGGTTTCCACTTCCGAAAGGAGGCGGCGCTATGAGCACATACGAGATTTTATCTTTATTGATAGCTTTTGCTACACTTATAGTGACAATTACAGGCACAAAAAGATAACCACCCCTGCCGACCAAGCTTAGTGGTGGTTATCTTTTAACAATCCATTAACTGTGGAAGCCACTCCTCGTGGAGTTGACTGCCTTTTGTGCTATTATAATAACACTTTTTTAATCAAAAGTCAAGTAACAGTTTTTTACTTTTTTAAGGCTGCTGCTTTTTTTATGTAACTTCTAAAATGTAATTACTATAGCAACTATAGCGATTAAATATTGATGTAACGGATAATATAAATAGAAAAACCATTTAAAAGATTTTCCTCTCTCGCCATTATATAAGTACATAAATGGATACGCCAAAAGCATAAAATACTGATTTGGTGAAAATATACCTGATGGAAATCTACTTCCTTCCCAAAAATAAGTATTCGAACCTATACAAGAAATAATACAAAATATTACAAATACAAGCAGTTTCTGTTCTTTTCCAGGAACAAAATAAATCAATATACCCATTAATATAAATAATAAAGAATATCTCCCGAACATAACAAATACAGGACTACTAACAAAAATTTCAACAAAACTGTTTAATATGATAACATTCTCAGAATTATCAGGAAAACTATTTGGAGTCCACCATTGATTATTGACCAGAATTATATAAGGTACAATTAAAGTAATTAGAATAACAGCTATAGGAATAAAAATTTTTATGTATTTTTTTTCTCTTAATTTTATCACTATGTACTCAATTAATTTAATATACAAAGCAGTATAAAAAAAAGAATACATTATATTATTTGATATACGATAATTCAAAAAATCTCCAAAAAACAACATCATAAAAAAGTGAACAGCTCCTGTAAATACAGCACCCAGATAAAGCCTGAGGATATGTCTTTTTTTACTTCTTGTATGATGCATACTTTCTGTAACCATATACAAAAAAAGCGGTGCTGATATTTTGCCGCATATCTTTATAACATCTGAACATCTTTCATTTATAATAGTAATGTTAATCGCTATATAACAAAGTGTCATAAACAAAAGTCCTATAACTTTAATTTGAAACGCTGTCAGTCCAAAGTATCTTCTAAACATTAATCTTCCCTCATATTCTTAGATATTAGACTTCTTTCGAAACCGCAAAACTACGTCAATCCAACAAAAAAATATTTGTATCAATATGAAGTTTCGAAAGAAGTCTATTAAAAAACGCAGATTTATTTTGGTTACATAAAAAATTTTAATCTTTTTTATGTAACCAAAATAATCTTTATAATCTTGAATTTGTAATAATTAACTTTGACTTATTGTAGCTGTTCCATTTTTCTATCGCAAAAAATTTCAAACCTCCAAAAATGCTCTTTAAGCATTAAAAGCCTTGAGATTTCACCTCAAACTCCACAAACTTTTGTGCGAAACTAAGTTTCGCTGGACTTCACTGCAATTTCTCATCGAACTTGTGTTAATTATATTATTTTATTTAAGCACCCTATCCGATTTAGCCAACGAAAACAGTCCATTTAAATTCTTTGTCGAACAATGAAGTTCAACCTCATATTCACAAGAATCTTTATTAATTGGTTTCATCCATGTAATTTGACCGCCTTTATATGGTGGAATTTCAATTGACTTTACTCCTGATACCCACATAGTTACAGTCTCTCCGGTATTATTTGAATAATACGCTTTTGCGAAAAGTTGTTCAGTTGTTAACGTTATATAAGCGGAATATGTGTTTCTTCCTGTAATTGGTTTACTTGAATGGATATGAGTTGTATCATATGGCATAATTCCACTATCTTCTGTTGTGTCAATATCAAAATAAGTCACTTCTATATCTGTAGCGTATTCAGTATCAGGAAACTTTTCCGCAAAAGCACAGCTGCTGCTTAAAATCGCTGTACAACATAAAACAGCCACAGGCGCTAATATTTTTCTAAAAAATTTCATAAATAAAACCTCCCAAAAAATAAATAATAAATTTAACTAAACATTACGATATTTAATTCAAAAACGTTTTTAATTTATAATATCTAAAACATA
>CATJCJ010000522.1 GCA_949738935.1 uncultured Eubacteriales bacterium
CATGTTTGAAACCGTCGGCGCAAGCGTGGAATGGAGCGAGCCGGAGCAGAAGATTATCGCCACCTTTGCGGACGGTGGTGTGCTTACCATGCAGGTGGGAAATAATTATGCGGACGCGCAATATCACTACAGAATGGGTGATGAAGAGTATGATAACCCGAGTTATCCTTATATGGAGCAACCGCCTTTTGTCAGTCGGGGTATAACTTATGTGCCACTGCGTTTTATAAGTGATGATGTGCTTGGTTATGAGGTGGACTGGCGCGATAATGCGGTTTATATCACCCAGCCGCGGCTGGAATATACGCAGGGTGAGGATAAATATATCCTGAACATGGCCAACGGCGAACTTTGGCTGAATGATAAGCTAATCACCAATCAGGCCAAAGTGCCAGGCTATGCCGGGTATCACGCCCAGCATGTTTATGGATTTGAGGTGCGGCGTACGCCGGCCGGCAGCTATCTGCTTGATGGGAGCGGCACTAGTCTGGGCTTTATGGCTTATAGCCTGCAATGGAACTGCTGGATCAGCGCCGACGGACAAAAAGGACTTTCTGATTGTAATACATCTATGCTCGACGATTTTTTGCCGGGTATTGTGTGTAGTGAGGGCAAGGTTTGGCTGAACGGATACAGCCATAATTTCTGCATTGATGAGGCCAGCGGTCAGATTAATCAGGTGGACACGCAGGCTTGGGCCAGCCAGGTAACCGGTGATGAGTACGCCTGCGGCTCTGTTCGCTGGACGGCCGGCCGGCTGATTTTACTGGGCGATGGCGGCGGCTATGTGCTTTATGATATGCAGAACCAAACCGGACATGATTTGGTGCCGCTACTGCTGACAGACGAGGTTAAGGCAAAAGCTAACAATTTCATGGCGGATAATTCCAGTATTACCTTTGATGTAAATAATGCTGATTATTATTGGGAGGGGCTGGGCGCCGCTTATAAAGTTGACCCGGTACCATATCTGAAATTTACAGGCGAGGAGAACGGCAAGCTTAATTTTGAGCTGATTTGCGGCTATTATGCAACTTCGGACGGCGGTCAGGCGCGGCAGGTATTTCCGCTTAGTTACACTTTACAATAAATTATTTTGAGGAGTGATAGTGAAATGAAAAAAATTTTTTTGACGATGCTGCTGTTGGTGGTGTTGACGTTTGGCGCGGCGCAGACTTGTCTGGCGGCCGATGTGCCGGTGTATATTGATGATAAGCAGTTGACTGGCTGGGAGCATGAGGGAGAGGTTTATGTGCCGATAAGCGCTGCTTTGCAG
>CATJCJ010000523.1 GCA_949738935.1 uncultured Eubacteriales bacterium
AATTTGGAAAACCAAACAGAATTTATGTACTTGTTCCAAAAGAGAGGAATTGATTATGAGTCGAAAAGAAAAACTTGAAAAAATTAACAAGGATATTGAAGACACTGAAAACTGTCTTAGACGTGCGGAGCAGGAAGAAAAAATATTACAGCACCAATTAAAAACACTTAACCGAAAAGAAAGAACACATAGGCTTTGTACAAGAGGAGCTATGCTTGAAAGCTATCTGCCGCAATCGGAAATTTTGACAGATGAACAGGTTAATTTAATTTTAAAGACCCTTTTTAATTCAAGTAATATAAATCAGATATTTGACAAAATATCTTTGAAAAATCAAAGTAAGTCGGAGGAAGATATTGAATGAGATTTACTGAAAATGAATTGAAAATTATTTATAAATATTCAGAGAAAAATAGAGATGAAACTCTTAACCGATTAGAAGAAATTATTTCTGAAATAAAAGAAGAAACAACAAAAAATCTTATAAAAAATACAATAGAAAAACTCCGGAAAATAGCTGAACCTGAGTGCGGCAATTTTATTAAAAATGTAAAGAAATACTTTCTGAATAAGAAAGATAATTCTATTCACCAAAAACTTGCGGAAGCAAGAATAAAATCAAGTTCAGCCATTTTATTAGGACACGATTTAATAGGTGAGGAACGGTTTATGAAAGAGGCTCATCATATGATAATGCTGGAAATATTAAACGATAACAGTCCTGTTGGATATAAGGGAGAATGTTATCGTTTTTTTCTTTCTGATGAGGGGTATAAAAATGCAAAACTTAGCGAGCAAAGAGGAGAGATAAAAATAAAAAGCCACGCTTCTGTGTTTTGCGGTAAGTTATATCCTGATAAAAAACCGCCGGACCGAAATCGATAAAAAATACCTTTATTAAAAACAAGAAAAAGTCCCTGCGAAGCAAGGGCGCAACTATACACCACTTCCGTGGTGCGTTGCGCTCTGCCGAGGGCTTCCTGCGGAAAGTCGATAAATTTTAGTAATTTTAAAATTACTAAGATTTATAACAGGGAATACTTCGTTTTCCCTGCGTTGGCTTAGGCCAACTACCTTTTTGTAAATTTTATATTTAATGCAATTTTCTTTTTAATTCGTTTTATCAAAAAAATATTTTAAAAATAAGTCTATTTATTGTATAATAAATTAATGAACAAATCAGAATTTGAGGAGCTGTTAATATGATAGGAATATATGATTGTTTTGGATATGGAGTGGGATATGATGTATCCTTTGAGGAAAGATACAGAATGATTAAAAACGTTGGCTTTGATTGTGTAATGCTTTGGTGGAGCGATAAATTCGGCAGGGGGATTGATTATCAAAATGACGTTCAATTTGCAAGGAATGCTGGGTTATATATAGAAAATATACATACGCCTGTTCATGAACAAAATTTTTTGTCATTAGATAATTTTGACGGAGAAAGTGTATTTAAAAATTATTTACAATGCGTAAACGATTGCTTTAAATTTAATATCCCAACGATGGTTCTTCATTTGCCTAATCATAAGTATCCTATAAATAATTTAGGCTTGGAAAGATTAGGCATAATTATTAGAGAAGCAGAACGATATAATATTCAGATTGCTTTTGAAAATTTAAATAATATTCAAAATTTGGTTTTAGTATTAGATTCGTTTCATTCAAAAAATGTCGGCTATTGTTATGATAGTTGTCATCATATGAATTATGCGCCAAATTATGATTTGCTGAAATTATATGGAAATCGTTTGATGGCATTGCATTTACAAGATAATGGTGGAAAACATAATCAACATCAATTGCCATTTGATGGGAATATAGATTGGCTGACAGTTATGAAAAAAATATCACTAACTGGATATAAAGGAGCTACAACATTAGAGCCGATGAATTGGGATTACGAAAATTTATCAATTCAACAATTCTTAGATTTAGCATATCAAAGAGCAAAAAAAATTGATGATATGCGAACAATATAAATTTTAGTTTATTAGATTAATTATAATGTCAAAATTTAAATATTTCCAAATTTATACATAGCAGGAAATCTAAAAAAAGGTTCCTGCTATTTTTATGTTCAAAATCAGATGAAAAGGAGGAAAGTTTATTTGCCGTGTCCGCACTACGACATAAAAATAGTTCAGAGAAGCAATCATCAGTCGGCGGTCGCTTCTGCCGCTTATCGAAGTGGCGAAAGATTGTTTTCTGAATATGACCAAAAGCAAAAATACTATTCACATAAAAGCGAAATTGTTTATAAAGAAGTTTTGCTGCCCGCTAACGCTCCGCCGGAATATAAAGACCGTAATATTTTATGGAACTCTGCCGAAGCGGCTGAAAAGCAATGGAACTCCCAGCTTGCCAGAAGAATTGTACTTGCTATTCCGAGAGAAATTCCAAAAGAGCAGTATGCGGATTTGATAAGAGATTATTGTCAAAACTTTTTTGTTTCAAAAGGAATGTGCTGTGACTTTGCTGTTCACGACAAGGGTGACGGAAATCCTCACGCTCATATACTCTTGACTATGAGAGCGATTGATGAAAACGGAAATTGGCTTCCGAAGTCACGAAAAGTTTATGACCTTAACGAAAATGGAAATCGTATCAGACTGCCATCAGGCAGTTATAAAAGTCACAAAGAAAATACCGTAGACTGGAATGAGCAAAAATACGCTGAAATATGGCGGCAAGGCTGGGCTGATACCGCTAATAAATATTTAGAAGTTAATAACCGTTCTGAACGGCTTGACTTGCGTTCCTATGTACGGCAGGGAAAAGAACAAATACCAACTGTTCATATGGGTTCGGCGGTTTGTCAAATGGAGAAAAGAGGAATAAAAACCAACATCGGAAATCTTAACCGTGATATTAAAGCCGCTAACAGTTTAATGCAGTCTATTCGTCAGACAATAAGACATTTAAAAGGCTGGATTGCGGATTTAAAAGAGAAAAAACAAGCTGTTATAGATGAGCTTAATAATGAACAAAAAGAAGCTGCTTTACCACAGCTTTTAATGCAATATTTATCTGTTCGTAAAAAAGAACGAAACGACTGGTCTTATTATGGCAAAACAAAAGGAAATACTATTGACTTAAAGAAGATTGCCAGTATAACAGCTTATTTACAGGAAACAAAAATTTTTACTTTGGAAAGTCTTGATAAACATCTTGAAGGTGTAAGCAGCAAAGCTGATTCTATTCGGCAAAGTATGAAGTTAAAAGAAAACAAAATAAAAAATATTAATCTCTTTTTCCGACATATCAGTAACTATGAAAAATATAAATCTGTTTATATAGAATACAATAATATTCACTGGAAAGGCAGAAAACAGAAATTTGCTGAAACACACAAAGAAGGATTAAACGATTTTAAAAGTGCTTTCGCTTATTTTAAAAAATATCCTGACAAAAAAACTTGTAACTGTCAGGAACTTATAAAAGAGCGTAAACAGATTGAAAGAGAACTTGAAAAAGAGACAGAAGCGCTTACAGAGGTTCAGACAGAAGTAAAAAAACTGCGTGATATACGTTTTTGTGTAAATAAGGTTCTTGAAGAAAAAACAGAAAAGAAAACATCTGTACTTCAGC
>CATJCJ010000524.1 GCA_949738935.1 uncultured Eubacteriales bacterium
AAAATTTTATAATAACTATTGACTTTAATTTTAGATAATGCTATAATTTTAAAAAAATTGATCTGCCACCGGGTAGAAAAACGAAAGCATTCGTTACACATCGTTAGGTCTTTGAAGATGTGTAGGCGGGTGCTTATTTTATTTTGGAGGTAATTTTATGTTAGTAAGAAAGTGGAAATCAATACTTAGCTATTTTACAAAAGGAGAAATAATGCTATGGTGTATATCAGTTGCCTTAATTATCATTTCTTTTTTTGTATTTGACAGAGAAAATTATTTAACTCTTGTTGCTTCTTTAATTGGGGTAACATCATTAATTTTTAATGCCAAGGGAAATCCATTCGGACAATTTCTTATGGTCATATTCAGTATATTATACGGTATTATTTCCTTTACATTCTCTTATTATGGTGAGATGATAACATATTTGGGAATGACTGCTCCAATGGCTGTTTTTGCGCTGATTTCATGGCTGAAAAATCCATATAATGGTAATAGGGCTGAGGTAAAGGTTAATCGTCTTAAAATAAAAGAGATTATTTTTATGACAATACTTACATTAATTGTTACTTTTATATTTTATTATATTCTGGCAGCTTTTCATACATCAAATTTAGTGCCAAGTACTATATCTGTTACAACAAGTTTTATCGCGGTTTATTTGACTTTTAGAAGAAGTGCGTTTTATGCTGCCGCTTATGCCGCTAATGATATAGTATTGATAATTTTATGGGTATTGGCAACGTTTTCTGACATATCATATTTATCGGTTGTTATATGCTTTATAGTGTTTTTATTAAATGATATTTATGGATTTATAAATTGGTCAAAAATGCAGAAACGACAAGAAACAAATAATATTGCGCAAATTAATAATGAATTTTAATTTTAGAAAGGAAGTAAGGTTAAATGTTTAGAGAAATGCGAAGAAAAAGACAGCTTTTGAGCGACAAGGAAAGCATTGAGATTTTAAGGCGTAGAACTTCCGGCATATTAGCGTTATTAGGAGATGACAATTATCCATATACAGTGCCTATAAGCTATGTATATGACAATTATAAAATATATTTTCATAGTGCAAAAGAAGGGCATAAAATAGACGCAATAAAGAAATATAATAAAGCATCATTTTGCGTGATTGACCAAGATAATGTAGTTCCAGAAGAATATACGACTTATTTTAGGAGTGTAATCGCTTTTGGAAAAGTTCGCATATTATATGATGAGAAAGAAATAATAAAATCTATTGAAAAATTAGCAGTTAAATATCACCCAAAAGACAGCAATACAAATAGAAATCAGATAATCACCAAAGAAATAAATCTTTTATGCATTATAGAATTTTCTATTGAACATATAACAGGTAAAGAAGCAATAGAAATCATAAGAGATAAAGACCAATCTTATTTATAGTTATAATATAATGCTATTTACCAAATAAAAAAATATAATTTGGTGGATAGTTTTGTTATACTCGAAAAGAAATATAATTATTGCAAAGTTCCGCTTAAACTGCTTAACTACTTATATTAAATACCTAAAAGCTCGTAAAGGCTGTAAAACTCTTGTCTTGATTGACTTTTAGATATTTAATAAAATTATAAAGGCAATTTTAAATGATTTACACAAGTTTTTTTAAAGGCTTAATTATGGATAATGAGAAAAATTATAACAGTAATGCGTTATTATATCAAAAATGAAAATTTATTAAATATCAGATATAAGGCTTTATTTTATATGTTTAAAGCGCAATATGCTGTTTTAATATACGCAAACACTTATTACTAAGCAGTTTTTATTGAAAAAGCTATTGAGATTATAGACAAAAATCCCGAAAAAGAATTTAAGCACCTTCTTTCAAATTTATATGCAAATCTTGGGCTTTATAAGCAAATGCAGAATAAATATAATATCAAATGATAGAATTCAATCCTGTAAAATATTTTTTTTAAAATATTTTACAGGATTGAACTTTTACTTGTCAGAGAGCTTTCCAAAAGTTTAAAAAAGAACAAAACATTTTTTTAAGTTATTTTGTGTTTACTGAAATGTCAAGGCTGCAATAAAAACTTTTTATTATTTTATTTGTTTGTTATAATAATTATATGACAGTTCTGTATTTTTGTCCGTGGTAAATTCCGAATACAGAGAAACCGGCGGCGATTCCTAATACAAAAATACTCATAATTGGGTAACTGACGCTTACACCAATTACATTAAAAACTTTATATCCTCCAAATACTTCTTCTATTAAAGTAACATTAGCTAAACCAAAATCAATAATTGGTTGTATTTTTTGAATTACAGTGTCACCCATTGCCGCCAAGCCTATATTTATAAACAGTATCGCAAGTCCAGTACCCGCAACGGCCATTTGGCTTTTCATTCTTGAGGAAATAAAAGCAATAATAAGACTGTAGACTATACCAGTAAAAATGAGCCATATAGCCGCAATTACGGTAAACTGCCAAACCTTTAATCCAAACATTGACCGAGAATATTCCGGAATGGATTGAATCGCGGCATTCCAGCCATGCAGGCTTGCGTGCGGCAAAAATCCAAAAATAAAAGTGGCGGTTATATATAAAGTAACTATAACCATAGAAGTAACCAATACGCTTAATAACTTAGCTGTGACAATTTTTCGTCTGCCGTTTCGAGAACTTAAAATCAAATTATCCATACCGGTTGACCTTTCCGCCGCAAAAACCGGAGCAATAATAAATGTCAAAGGTATAAATAATAAAAATTGCATCATATGTTTACCCCAATTATTAAAAAGATTTTCCCATAATAAAATATTAGCGAATTTTGGTTCTCCAATTTTAATTATTGTTTGTAAAAAATCAGAGATTTTTTTATACTCAAATGTATTTTGATTACCTTGATTCTCAAGTTCTTTTAATTTTGACTGCAATAAAGCTATTCCATAAGGTTCTTCATTACTGTCCGTTCCGTTCCAATAATCAAATACTCTGTCAGTAAATTCCTTATATTTTACCGCGAGAATCGCTTTCGGTTGGTCTTTTATATTTCTTGCAATTATTTGTGAATCTGTACCATAACGAGCGCTGATTTTATCATATATTTTTTTTGATTCAGAAGCTTTTTCCTCGTTAATAGCGCCCTCATAGTCCACACTTAATTTTTCATAAACACTGTAACTGTCATTGCTTCCAATTATAAATATAGACGCGGCAAAACCAATAACACTATAAAGTATAGACAGACATATAAGCAAAATTATAGTCTTTTTATTGAATAATATTTTTCTAAGCTCAAATCGAAATAATGACATATATCTTACCTCCTCAATTTTTCGGGTAAATATTTAAAAATATATAAGTACACATCTTCAAGATTTGGTGTGACTTGTATTGAGTTATCATTGGGTTTTAACTCATCAATTACTCTTACTTCCATATAATTTCTCTTTGTAATAACATTACTGATAACAGCCTTTTTTTGATACTCAACAAGCTGTTCAGTAGACATCTCAATAAGCCAAACATAGCCTTCTGTCATTTTAATATAATCTTCTCTTGTATGAGTATGCTGTATTACTCCATATTCCATCATCATAATTTGCGCGGCTATATACTCAACATCGGATACAATATGTGTAGAGAGAAGAACTAAACGATCTTTTGAATATGCGGATATAATATTTCGAAATTTTATACGTTCAAAAGGGTCAAGTCCTGAAGTAGGCTCATCTAAAATCAAGATTTCGGGATTATCAATAAGGGCCTGCGCAATGCCAAGTCTGCGCCGCATACCTCCGGAATATGTTAAGCAATATCGGTCTAAATCGTCCTGTAAACCAACATTGTATGCTAACTCCTCAATTCTTTTTTTCACAAGGGATTTATCCATACCTTTTAATGAAGCGGAATATTCAAGATAATCTCTTCCTGTAAAATCACTGTAAAAATTAATATCTTGAGGTAAATATCCTATTTTAGCTCTGTATTCGTCACCAATAGTATAAATATCTTTCTCGTTATAAAAAATTTGTCCTTTATCAGAACGCAATACATCAGCTATAATACGAATCATAGTTGTCTTTCCAGCTCCATTTGGACCAAGCAGCCCATAAACACCAGTTCCCATAGTTACAGAAATTTCTTTTAAAACTTCTTTATCCTTATAGCTTTTTGTTATTTTTTTTAATTCTAACCTCATACTTATTTTTCCTTTCTATTTTTATTACCTGTGAAATCCGCCGCCGCGTATATTTTTAGATACTTTCACGGTTGAGAAATCCGCTTGATTAAATTTAATAACACTCGCCGTAAGGAAGAAAACTCCTATTAAAATTGTAATAATCAGTCCCATAAATGGAGTTATTGTAAAGCCGTAAATATTAAACGCTATTCCTTCTTTCAGCAGCTCAGTTAAGGGCAGTTTATACATTTCCAAAGATATATATCTAAATATAGAAGTTACATATGTTAAAGGATTTATATATACAACAGGCAAAAGAAAATCCGGAATCATTGTTGTTGGTATATAAGCGCCGGAAACAAATGTAAGAGGCATCATAATCATAGAACTTATTGTTTGAAATGAAGGCGAGTTCCTTAATATAGTGGCTAAAAACAAACCAATCGCACTAAATGTTACAGCTGAAATCATCATAACTGAAATCATCAAAAGGATTTGAAAAATATTTATTTTAAATCCAATAAATATGCTTACAATTATCATAATAATACCTTGCAATGTCGCGATTATCGCTCCTGATAATATATTTCCTGTTGAAATTTGGCAACGTGCGATTGGAGCGACCATAACTTCTTTCATATAACCATTTGCGATATCCGACAATATATCCGTTGAATTATTAATAGATGTTTGAAAAACAGTCATAATAATTATTCCAGAAATCAGATAGTTTGTTGGTTGGCTAAAATTGTCCATAGAAGATTTCATCAAAAAAGAAAACATTATAAGCATAAACAGCGACATTACAATACTGCCTATCATTCTGCTTTTACTTCTTACATAATTTAATAGATTTCTTTGAATAATTGCTGTAATAGGATTCATTATTCTCTAATCTCCTTTCCGGTAATAGCAAGAAAAACTTCATTTAAAGTTCCTTTTTTTACCTCAAATTCAGTTATAGTATCTTTGCATTCTGATAAAATGTTTAAAATATCTGAAGTTGACTTTGTCTGAAATAAAAACTTGTTTTTATTTTTTATACAAGGTATATCTCTTTTTGTCAAAGCGCTTTGTAATGGTTCGATTTTCATACAGCTTACTTCGGCTTTAGTATTTGTATATTGACGTTTTAAGTTTTCAGGCGTGTCATACGCAATAATTTTACCATAATCCATTATAACAACTTTTGAACAAATCTCCGCTTCGTCCATATAATGAGTTGTAAGGAAAATTGTAATATTTTTTTGCTTTTGCAGCTTTTTTATATATTCCCATACATTTGCTCTTGTTTGTGGGTCAAGACCGCTTGTCGGTTCATCTAAAAATAATATTTTGGGATAATGTACAAGTCCTCTCGCAATTTCCACACGCCTTTTCATTCCTCCAGAAAGACTGCCGACTAAGGATTTTTTCCATTCTGTAAGTTCTACCAGATTAAGAACAAAATTAATTCGCTCCGCAATTTCATTTTTAGGAACTCTATAAAAACCACAGTGATATTTCAGATTTTCCTCAACTGTCATTCTCGTATCAAGTGTAGAGTCTTGAAAAACAATTCCTATATCTTTTCTGACTAATCCTTTTTCTTTTGAAATATCGTGTCCGTTAACATAAATGTCACCATCGGATTTATCTAAAATTGTACACAGTGTATTAATTGTTGTGCTTTTTCCGGCTCCGTTTGGACCAAGAAACGCGAAAATACTTCCTTCGTCAACAGTGAATGAAATATCGTTTACAGCTTTAAAATTTCCATAGTTTTTTGAAAAATGTTCTACTTGAATAATTGGATTCATTGTTTTACCTCCTATAAAAAAATAAAGTCCTATTAATTTTAATCATATAGGACTTATCGCTATGAATTCTCCATAGTGCCTTTAAATTTTTTATTTATCCGGTTTGAAGCTGGAAAAGTCAAAATTTTCTCTGTTTGGAATAGGACCATTATAATCCGGTGAAAAGCGTTCTGCTCCTGGTATATCAGATGTTTTTTCTCTTCTTCCAAAAGGCCCGAACGCACGCTCTCTCATAGACATTAACTGTTCAAATTGTTCACTGCCCATACGTTCTTTTGCTTTTTCTATCCAATCCGCTGTGACATCTTCCCATTTATCATCTCCCTCATATTTTTTGAATGCCGTAATAATTCGGTCTAAATATTCTCTTAAGTTTTGTAATTCCTCCATTGATAAACAATCAAGAATTTCTTTATAATTTGTTTCAGGCTGGGATATTTTTTTACCCTTTTCTGTTAAGTGTACTATCATAACTCTTTTGTCATTTTCAGATGGTTTACGCTCAACATAACCGTTCTTTTCCAGTTTGTTTATTAATTCATTCAGAGATTGCTGTCTAATACCAAGCAGATAAGATAAATCTTTTGTCGCAATTTGAGGCTGAATTTTCAACATAGCGATAATCCTGCCCTGTCCGCGCATTGGGTCAGCAAATTGACCGAATTCCGCTTGACTATACATCTGATGACGTTTAATCAACCATTGTAAAGTAGAAAGTTTTTCATAAATATTTCTATAAATATCTTTCATAATATGTCCTCCTTCTAATTTATACAGGTACATTTACTTTTTTAATTATTATAACAGCTATTTTTACATTTGTCAATGGTACCTGTTATATTTTTAAAAAATTTTTTATTTTATTTTTAGAGTAACGCAAATCGGCTTATTTCTTTGCTTTTTATCATAGTTATAGTTTATCAATCAAGATTTCTGTTAGCAATAATACGAATGTTATTTTTTATCTTAAAGCATCAACGCCATTATACTGCAATATTTTATTTATCCATACTTAAAACAAACATAGCTAATGAAAATTATAGCAAAGACCTCTCTGACAAGATTAAATCAGTTGTAAGAAGTCAGCAGGACAAGGGTTATTTTGTTGGAGGCTGGGCGCCTTATGGATATAAAAATGTGAACAAAACTTTTGTGGTTGACAACGAAGCCGCAAAGGTAGTAAGGCGAATATTTGAAATGTCGGACAGTGGAATGAAATACACAGAAATAGCCCGCATACTTAATAGAGAGGGTGTATATACCAAAAAGGAATATCGGTACGGCAGGAAATTAGGGTGTATTTGGTCGGCAAGAGAAGTATCAACGGTTCTTCATAATAAAGC